>NZ_CP008852.1:302500-605000 GCF_000725345.1 Pelosinus sp. UFO1 | reverse complement strand
TTCCGACTTCATGCAGGCGAGTTGCAGCCTGCAATCCGAACTGAGAGCTTGTTTTTGGGTTTGGCTTCACCTCGCGGCTTCGCTACCCTCTATTAAAGCCCATTGTAGTACGTGTGTAGCCCAAGACATAAGGGGCATGATGACTTGACGTCATCCCCACCTTCCTCCGTGTTATCCACGGCAGTCTCCCATGAGTTCCCACCATTACGTGCTGGCAACATAGGATAAGGGTTGCGCTCGTTGCGGGACTTAACCCAACATCTCACGACACGAGCTGACGACAGCCATGCACCACCTGTCTATCTGTCTCCCGAAGGAGAACTTCCTATCTCTAGGATCATCAGACGATGTCAAGCCTTGGTAAGGTTCTTCGCGTTGCGTCGAATTAAACCACATACTCCACCGCTTGTGCGGGCCCCCGTCAATTCCTTTGAGTTTCAACCTTGCGGCCGTACTCCCCAGGCGGGGTACTTATTGCGTTAACTCCGGCACTGGAGGGGTCGATACCCCCAACACCTAGTACCCATCGTTTACGGCCAGGATTACCGGGGTATCTAATCCCGTTCACTACCCTGGCTTTCGCGCCTCAGTGTCAGACACAGTCCAGAAAGTCGCCTTCGCCACTGGTGTTCCTCCTAATATCTACGCATTTCACCGCTACACTAGGAATTCCACTTTCCTCTCCTGCACTCAAGAATAACAGTATCCAAATGCTTCACGGGGTTGAGCCCCGAACTTTAACATCAGACTTATTATCCCACCTGCGCGCGCTTTACGCCCAATAATTCCGGACAACGCTTGCCACCTACGTATTACCGCGGCTGCTGGCACGTAGTTAGCCGTGGCTTTCTTGTCAGGTACCGTCATTACAACACATTATTCACATATCGCACATTCGTCCCTGAAAACAGAGTTTTACGATCCGAAAACCTTCTTCACTCACGCGGCGTTGCTCCGTCAGACTTTCGTCCATTGCGGAAGATTCCCCACTGCTGCCTCCCGTAGGAGTCTGGGCCGTGTCTCAGTCCCAGTGTGGCCGTTCATCCTCTCAGACCGGCTACTGATCGTCGCCTTGGTGAGCCATTACCTCACCAACTAGCTAATCAGACGCAGACCCATCTTCTAGTGGTAGCTTATAAATAGAGGCCACCTTTAGTATGTGAAACAGGCGTTTCACATACAACATTCGGTATTAGCACCACTTTCGCAGTGTTGTCCCCATCTAGAAGGTAGGTTGTCTACGCGTTACTCACCCGTTCGCCACTAAGATTCCATTGCTGAAATCTCCGTTCGACTTGCATGTGTTAGGCACGCCGCCAGCGTTCGTCCTGAGCCAGGATCAAACTCTCCAATAAATTATATTAGAGAACCTTGATGGCTCTTTAAAAAACTAGCTTTTTGTTAATCTCACCGAAGTGGACTAACTTTGTTTTGTACTCAAACGAGTACCGCACATCTGGTTTATTTTAACCTTACTTACATTGTTTAGTTTTCAAGGAACACGTCGTTTTCTTGCGACCACCGACAGTTATATATGTTATCATAACTAACTTTTCGTGTCAACACTTAATTTATTTTTATATTTTATTAATTGACACATTTTTGTGACGCGAATATCATTCTACCATTCTAATAAGATATTGTCAATGACATTTTTCTTAGCTAACATAAGAAAAGACTTGGCTTGTGCCAAGTCCTCGAGCGCAGGCAGAAGCCTTAGTCGTTCTTACTTGGAATCAAGAAAGTTTTATACTTTCTGATTCCGTAAAAATAAGGGTGAGCTGTCGCTCACCCTTATTACCTATTACTATTCCTTATGGCGCATATGGGGGAAAAGAAGAACATCTCTAATAGAAGGACTGTCTGTGAGCAACATAACTAAGCGATCAATACCAATACCCAAGCCACCTGTTGGCGGCAAGCCGTACTCCAAAGCATTCACATAATCATGATCCATCATATGTGCCTCATCATCACCGGACTCACGTTGTTCTACTTGGGAATTAAAACGTCCCTCTTGATCAATGGGATCGTTTAATTCAGAGAAACCATTCGCCAATTCACGTGCAAAGACGAAAACTTCAAAACGATCTGTAATATCAGGATTTTCTTTATTACGCTTGGCCAATGGAGAAATCTCAGTAGGATGTCCAATAATAAAGGTAGGCTGAATCAGATGTTCCTCGACCTTATCTTCAAAAATATTATTTAAAATGCCACCAATGCCATTCTTCTTCTCATATTTAACACCTAAGCGATCTGCAATATTTCTTGCTTCTTCAATCGTTGTAACGGTATCAAAATCAACATCTGTATATTTTTTTACTGCTTCAGGCATAGTCATTCGATTCCAAGGTGGCGCTAGATTAATTTCTTGTCCTTGATAGGTAATCTGCGTCGTTCCCAGTACCTCTAAGGCGATACCTGAAACAACATCTTCTGTTAAACGCATCAGATCTTGGTAATCAGAATAAGCCTGGTACAATTCTACTATTGTAAATTCTGGATTATGCCTAACGGAAATGCCTTCATTTCTAAAAACACGTCCGACTTCATACACTCTCTCAAACCCGCCAACAATCAAGCGTTTTAGATACAATTCAGGTGCTATTCTCATAAATAAATTCATATCTAATGCATTATGGTGTGTAACAAAAGGACGGGCTGCAGCACCACCTGCAATTGGGTGCATCATTGGTGTTTCTACTTCTAAATAATCACGTTTATCCAATATGCTTCGTAAGGATTTAATAATTTTACTACGTGTTACAAAAGTATTTCTTACTTCTGGATTGACAATCAAATCGAGGTAGCGTTGACGATAGCGTGTTTCAACATCTTTTAAACCATGCCATTTTTCTGGAAGTGGTCTAAGAGATTTTGCTAAAATTTCAAAGCTGCTTGTTTTTAAACTAATTTCACCACGTTGAGTTCTAAAAACAATCCCCTCAATACCAACAATATCTCCGATATCAAGAAGTTTAAATTTTTCATATTCAACTTCGCCAATCACATCTTGACGAAAGTAAGCTTGAACTTTACCAGACATGTCCATTACATGAACAAAACTAGCCTTACCATGACCACGTATTGCCATAATACGCCCAGCAACTCGCACTGACTTTTCTTCTAGCGTCTCAAAATTGGCAATTACATCGCTTGCATGAATTGTAACATCATATTTTCGAGCAAAAGGCTCAATTCCTTGTTCCTCAAATGCCGTCATTTTCTCACGGCGCACACGCATAAGTTCGTTTAAATCTTCAGTTTTTTGAATTTCCTGATTCTTTACTTCTGTCATTTTATGTTTTCTCCCCTAACTCGTCCATCTTGGCATTTCCAAAAGAAGAAACAATTATAAGTTCCGTTTAATATCAATTACTTCATATTTTAAAATACCAGCAGGCACATTTACCTCAACAATACTACCTATTTTTTGACCCAAAATTGCTTGACCAACAGGTGATTCATTAGAAATCTTTAATTCCACTGGGTCAGCTTCAGCCGAACCAACAAGAGTATATTCAAATTCATCTCCAAACTCCAGGTCTTTTAAAACAACGGTAACACCAATAGAAACTACATCAGTTTTTATCTCTTGTTCATCAATGACTTTACTATTACGAAGCATTTTCTCTAATGTTATAATTTCGCCTTCGATAAAAGCTTGTTCATTTTTCGCGTCTTCATATTCGGAGTTTTCGCTGATGTCACCAAATTCGATTGCTTGTTTAATTCTTTCAGCTACTTCCCGACGGCGTACTGATTTCAGATGATCAAATTTCTGCTCTATCTTCTTTAATCCTTCAGCAGTTAGAATAAATTGCTTTTCAGCCATGCGTTTCTGCTCTCCTTTAATTTTGATTCCTAATGATTTATATTAGTTTATTCTATAATAGTCCCTTTTGCTACAACAAAATTAATAATCCTATTCAAATACTGATCCATAAGACAATATAAATAGTGTCAAGTGAGTAACTTGACACTTTAACAGCAGGTTAGAAACCCAACTTAATATGCAATTAATTATAGGTATAAACCACTTGTTTGTCAATGTTTTCTAACCAATTCCCCTCCTTTGCATTTGATTATTAATAATTACATTTTCTTTAATCGCGGCAATCTCATTTGCTGTGATAGCTCTTTCAAAACTACGAAAGCCCGCTAGTTTAAATCCGTGTTTATTACCTAGTTTTTCAATTGTTTCCACCTGTTTCACTGTTAGTTCGCGCCCCAATGTAAAATTCTCATAGCGTTGTTCTAAGGAAAGTATCATTGTTTCTGCCATACAAGCATAAGCCGTCCCTTCAGGAAAACCAAAGTTTAGTCCAAAGTCAACATCCCCAGGAACCTCAACTACGCCACCTTCAATTACCAATATATCATTACGCATTTCCGCTACACGGCGAGAAACATTTCGTGGTCTTGCTACATCACAAACAATCGCACCTGATTTTAAATCTTCAGGTTCAATAATGCTATCAATTGCGCTAGTCACAGCAATAATAATATCCGCTGACTTTAAGGCAGATTTAGTATTCGCAGTTACTTTAACAGCTAATCCTGTTTTTCGTAAAATTTGTTCAGCAAGTTTTTCCAACTTTTCTTCATTACGTGCCGCTAATGTTAGGTACCTTACTTCCCGTGCAAGGATTTGAGCACAAGCCCCGCCAATAGAGCCAGTAGCCCCTAATATCAATACATTAGCCTGTTCTAGATCAATACCCATTATTTGAGCGGCCTGCCTTGTTCCCTCAAGAGCAGTAGCAACCGTATAACTATTTCCTGTGGTTACAGCAATATTTAAGTTCTTGGCGATGGTAATGCCTGCATCCCCTACGATGGAAGTAAATGCCCCCAACCCCACGATCTTTGCACCTAATTTTTCTGCAACCTTACCTGCTTTAATAATTTTCTCAATTACATACTTTTCAGGCATCTCCATCATCTGCCGTGATGTTAATGGGCAACCAATAAACCAACCCTCACCTTGCGTAGATGGGGACTGTATACCTGTTATATGCGAAGCCTTAAATGGGGGAATATATTTTATTACCCCCTCAACCAAACCATCCGGCCAATTTTTAGTAAATGCGAACTTGCGACTAAAGTCTTTTGCGGCGAGCGGATGTACAATAAAAGCAAACTTTTCCATATCAATGCTCCCCTTTCAATCAGAAAACCGCTTAATACGCGGCATAATATCCAATTCCTTTAAAATTCGTCCATAATCATAAGGCGTAATTTCCTCTGGCTTCTTGCCTAGCAATGTTACTAATATGGCTTCCAGCACATTGGTACCTAAAGAACGTCCACCAATTTCTGGTGTAGTTGTAACCAGTATTTTCACACCCCGCTCTTTAAGCAATTCTTCGTCTTGCTTGGTAACCGTATTTGCAATAATCAACTTCCCAGTCAGTTTTTCTGGCATGTTTCTGCGTATAAAATGAAAATCCCCAGCAATAATTTCGGCTTGCTGAAAATATTGACTAAAACGCGGAACATTCTTCATTTGATTTTCCCCAGTGGGGTAAAACATCTTAATCGGCAGCCTCGTTATAACTGGCGCAACAACCCGTGCCAGTATTGCCAAGGTACCTAAGCTTCGAATTGGAATGGGTAGACCTAAACCAAATAGTAAATCACCAAATACAGCTTGACTACCTGCTGCTATCAGTTCTTCTGCTAAACCAAACCGATCAACCGCACAAACTACTAATACTTGCTGATTTTTAAATAATATACCTTCTTTTTCCGCTAGATGCTGCACTACCCTCCGCTCAAGGGTGTTTTTCACACCACTACCATCAACGATTGGCGTATATCTAGCTGCAGCAGCGATTTCGGCTGACTCTTTAAAAGTATAACGTTTATTCCCTGCATATATATATAAGTCTGTCCCACCCATGCCAAAAGCATCCACTTTACCATCCAGTTCACGGATCAACTGTATTGCCTTAGCCTTATCACCGTCTGTTCCTATCCGTTCAACAGAAAAAGTATGCCCACCAAACTCTGCTATTGCTTGGTGATCACGCTTCGATGACCCTAAACTAATACTGACAACTCTCTTCATGCTACGTGTAAGCCCCCTATTACGCAAACAACTGCCGTACAATGCTCCTTATACTCTCTGGATCCACGTATTTATTCTCTGCAATAGGTGATTCTCCAATTTGTACGCCAATTATTTCTTTATCTAAAAGTGTTTCCATTAACTTAATTCGTAAATTTGAGCCTAATATAATAACAATGTCATAATTGTGTAATGTAGCAATGATTTCCATTATCGTATTAAAAAGGCCAACTCCCGTTTTATTTTGTACAAAATCCCAACGTTCTTGCTCTGACATGAGTAAAGAATAATCAATACCTTCTTGCGCGGCCATATGCCTTAGTTCCTCACAATTTTCGATGGGAAAACCAACAAGGGCTACCCGTCCTCCTTTGCGAACTTCTCCCACGGTTTCTAATTTAGAAATAACGGTTCGATCTATTCCAACACGATTAGCTACTTCTTGTTGAGAAAAACCTCGACTACGCAGATCTAACATTTCATCAATTATTTGATTGATCTTTTGTCGGTTGATGATCTTTTCACCAATCCGTAACAGCATCCGTCATCCTCTCCTATATTGAATACTGATAGAATTTTACAAAGTGTATGTATTACATCTTTAAATTTATATCACCTAACATAGTATATGTGCACAATCTTGTGCACATACATATTTTAGCATTTTTTTTCGAATTTAACAAATAAAAAAACTTTATCTTACCTTAGACTATTAAAATTGTTCTAATACAGCTATAAAATCTTCTTTGCTTTCTGCTTGATTCAGCTTTAATCTTAATTCTGCGGAATGTGGCAATCCTTTTGTATACCATGCGCCATGACTGCGCATTTCTCTAATTCCCACATGTTCACCTTTATACTCTATTAACATATCTAAATGCCTAAGCAATACAGCAACGCGTTCACTCATTAAAGGTAACGGTAGGATTTCCCCTGTTGACATATAATGGGTAACTTGCTTAAAAATCCAAGGATTGCCTTGTGCACCGCGACCTATCATAATAGCATCACAGCCAGTTTCAGTCATCATTTTTACCGCATCATAAGGTGTACGAATATCCCCATTACCGATTACAGGAATGCCAACACTTTCTTTAACCTGCTTTATAATACTCCAATCCGCTTCACCTGTATAAAATTGTTCCCTCGTACGGCCATGAACTGCAATAGCTGCTATACCCGCTTTTTCCGCTAACTGCCCCATCTCTACCGCATTAACTGATCCCTCACTCCAGCCTTTACGAATCTTTACCGTTACAGGCACACTTACAGCTGCCACAACACTAGCCATAATACGGTATGCTAAATCAGGTTGACACATTAAAGCCGAACCACTTCCATTCTTAATGATTTTAGGTGTGGGACACCCCATATTAATGTCAATGATATCAGCACCGGATTTTTCAACAATGGCCGCAGCCTTTGCCATACTTTCAGGATCTGAACCAAAAATTTGCATTGCAACCGGTCGTTCTCGTTCATCAATTTTCAGCATATGCAAGGTTTGACTATTTTCATATAGCAAGCCCTTATCACTGACCATTTCAGAATACACCAACCCACAGCCCATTTCTTTGGCTAATAGCCGAAAAGGCAGATCAGTAACTCCAGCCATAGGGGCCAGAATCACAGGATTTTCTAATTTAATAGTACCAATTTGCATATCATCATCGCTCCTATAAACATAGAACCTTTTAAACCACAGAGCTGCAAAAAAAGCACTTCTCTGTGGTTCGTATTTCTCACTTGATTACTAGTATATTATAAATTGGTAATTAGTAATTGCGGCCTAGTTGAAAACCAAGTATCTCTACAGCATCAAGTACCAATCCAACTCTTATTGTTTATTTAAATCATAAATAATTCGTAAGCCTTCCAATGTTAGAAAGTGCTCCACTGCATTAATAACAGTCGTTTCTTGCGCAATCAGATTTGCCAATCCACCTGTCGCAATGACATAAACATCTTGGCCCATTTCTTCTTTCATGCGATTAACAATTCCATCTACTTGTCCCACAAAGCCAAAAATAATTCCCGACTGCATACTGGTAACTGTGTTACGGCATATGACATTCTTTGGTTTTACCAATTCGATCCTTGGTAACTTGGCAGCCCTTTGGAATAAGGCTTCTGTCGAAATACCAATACCAGGAGCGATAGCCCCTCCTAAATAATCGCCATTACCTGAAACAGCACAAAAAGTTGTCGCTGTACCAAAATCGACAATAATTAGGGGACCATTATACTTATGGTGCGCAGCAACCGCATTTACAATACGATCTGCTCCTACTTCTCGTGGATTTTCATATTTTATAAAAATACCGGTCTTAATCCCAGGTCCTACCACTAATGGTTCTACATTAAAATACCGTTGGCACATCTTTACCAAAGGCACAACAAGGGGTGGTACAACAGAAGAAATAATCACTGCAGAGATGTCTTTAATACTAAGACCACCATAAGTAAAAAGGTTGTTTATTAAAATTCCATACTCATCACCTGTTTTTTGCCTATCAGTAGATACCCGCCAATGCTGTAATAATTCTTCACCGTCATATGCTCCAAGCACTATATTTGTATTTCCTATATCAAACACTAACAGCATAAAATTCAGCCTCCTGTTGTAATTTTTTGTAAAACCAAGGAAAAACCCACCATGACAGTATATAAACTGTTAGGCATCCTGTCAACCTATGTAAACGATAAGATTTCATTGGTAGGTAAAATCTACGCTTTTGGCCGAATCGAAATGTCTCCAGCAATAATTCTTTCGATTTTTTCTTCCGTTTGAACCAGCAGTGTACCGTCCTGATCAATATCAATTGCCACCCCGCTAAACTGTCTGCTCCCACCTAAGGCGTCGACAGTTTGCCCTAACGTAACGGAAAGTTGACGCCACTCATCTAACATTTGAGAAAAACCATATTGTATTACTTTATTATACTCTGTTTCTAACTCCACCAAAATTGCCTGCAATAAGGTTAGTCTCGTTATGGGCTGCCCAGAGACCTCAGAAAGAGAGGTTGCAATTGCCCTAAGTTCCTCTGGAAACTCATCTTGATCAATATTTACATTGATTCCCATACCAATTACGATATAATTGATCGCATCCATTTCCGCATTCATTTCTGTCAAAATCCCTACTATTTTTTTCCCTTTATATAAAATATCATTCGGCCATTTAATACCACACTGCACTTTAGTTATAGCGCGAATCGCCTTTGTTACGGCAACGGCAGCCATTAAGGTACACTTAGGAGCGTCAGAAGGAAGAAAGGGTGGCTTTAATATTAAGGATAGCCAAATACCTTTGCCAAAAGGAGAAAACCAGCTGCGGGCAATCCTCCCTCTTCCCCTATTCTGCGCCTCAGATAATACAATTGCACCTTCGTGGCATCCTAAGTTTGCTTGTTTTTTAGCTTCATTATTAGTAGAATCAATATCATCAAAATAATATATTTCATGTTGCCCTAACATGGTGGTCTGCAAATGATCTCGAATCTCATCTGGCAATAGGCGATCTGGTACACTTTTTAAACGATAGCCTTGACGAGGATGGGCTTCAATCTCATAACCTGCCTGTTTAAGAGTTTGCATATGTTTCCAAATTGCCGTTCTAGAGACTGACAACTGTCTGCTAATTTCTTCACCGGATAGGTAATCATTTGCATTATTTCGTAACATATTTAAAATGCTCTTGCGCATGGTATACGCCTCCTACTGTATTTGTTAACTAAATAATAATCTTCTAGTTAACTTCTTGTCAACCTGTCACAAGATCACTTAATTAGGTATCAACTATACTACAGCAAATTTAATGATATAATAGAGAAAATAATCATAGAGGTGAACTATAATGCCGATAAAAATTTTAGTAGCAGATGATGAGCCTGCTATTTCTGAAGTAGTAAAACTCTACTTAGAACAGGAGGGCTTTACTGTATTTACAGCAGAAGATGGTGAAATCGCTCTTACTATTGAAACAAAGGAGCAACCTGATTTGCTGATTCTTGATGTTATGCTACCGAAATTATCAGGCTGGGAACTTTGCCAAACAATCAAGCGCCCAGTTCCCGTTATCTTCTTAACAGCTAAAAGTGCAGAGGTCGATAAGATGACAGGTTTTTCCTTAGGTGCGGATGATTATATTACCAAACCTTTTAGCCCAAGGGAACTCGTAGCTAGAATTAAGGCTGTCCTGCGCCGTAGTGGCTTACTACAACCAAACGGCACCACACTAAACTTTGCAGAACTCTCCATCAATGCAGCAGCCCAAGGAGTGGAATGCAATGGACAACTCGCTTCTTTATCCCCCAAAGAATTTGAATTACTACTTTTTTTAGCACGTCACCCCCATGTAGCTTTTTCCCGTGAACAACTGCTGACAAATGTTTGGGGTTATGATTTTGATGGAGATGACCGAACGGTAGATGCTACCATTAAAAGATTACGTCAAAAATTACATGACGCTAACTACACCTACATTCATACTGTTTGGGGTACAGGTTATAAATTCGAGGTATTAAAGAAATGATTCGTTCTATATTTAGCAAGATTCTTCTATCACATATTGGACTTGTTTTATTAAGCACAATCACCTTAACCCTATTTATGTCCTATCTGGTCAGGTCCACTGCTATTGATACCAAACGCCAAGACCTGCTTACTAAAGGTGCTACTGTCATCGAATTGTTAACACCTGACATTGTCGCTGGTAAAATACCTCCTGATGATGTTCTAGACAAAATTGGCGATTTGGCAGGTGGCTCCATTTGGCTCGTAAATCAAAAAGGGGCATTGATTGCCGGAAAACCGCCAAGCAATTTTAGCAAACGCTTTCAAGAAGCAAAACAGGAAAATACAGATTTATTTAGTGATGGCCCCCATTCATGGATACGCCCTACCTCTAAACACAAAGATCCTTCCATTATGGTTGCTCTCACTATACCCGATTCTTCAACTCCGATTGTTGTATTTTTAGATGCCCCCATCATAGGAGTCAATAAAACCGTTGCCTCTTTAGAAAACTTATTACTCTACTCTTTGTTATTCACTCTCTTTACAGCCATCATCGTAGGATTCCTGGTTGCCCGCAGCCTTACAAAACCCATAGCAGACATTAGCCAAGCTGCCAAAAGTTTTGCAAAAGGTAATTTCGATAGCCGTACTACTGCCACAGGAAATAATGAGATTGGCAACTTAGGACAAACTTTTAATACCATGGCAGATTCTTTAGCGCAAATTGAACAAAATAGGCGTAATTTTCTAGCTAGCGTTTCACATGAGCTAAAAACTCCAGTTACCTCAATTCAAGCTTTATCGGAGACCATCTTAGATGGTTTAGCCCCTAAACCAGAACAACAACATCGCTATATAAGTACTATATTAAATGAAAGTAAACGTTTAGGTCGGTTAATTGGTGACTTGCTTGATTTATCCCAGTTAGAAGCAGATGCATTATCGATTGTCTCCGAAAAATTGGACATAAGCAAATGGTTACAAGTAGAAATTGAAAAAATCGAACCCCTACTGACCCAAAAGCAAATTACTCTTTCTCTTGACCTACCAGAACAGGTCCCCTGTGTTTGGGGCGATGCAGATCGATTAAGCCAAGTATTTACTAACTTGCTTACTAATGCTATAAGACATTCACCTGAACAGGCAGTAATCACTATTAGCTTATCCATAATAAGACAATCCTTATCCATTGCCATTATAGATTCAGGCTCTGGCATTTCACCTGAAGACTTACCTTATATCTGGGATCGCTTCTACCGTGGGGATAAATCTAGAGCACGAATTTCTGGTGGCACAGGGTTAGGTCTAGCTATTACCAAAAAGCTAATGCAGGCGATGCAAGGCACGATTACCGTTGAGAGTCAATTAGGAAAAGGATCCACATTTACTTTTACACTTCCCATCGTCAAATAATTCACTTGTCACTCTTTTGTCATATTCTTCAAGTATACTGACCTTAGCAGCTACAGTTAGCTGACACTATAAACAGGGGGAATCTCCATGAAAATGCTATCTAAAAAAACACTAGCCGCTATGATTGCGGGAACCTTTATTATCGCTGGTGCAGCTAGCCCCTTCATTGCCCAAGCGGTAGAGCCACAAGAATCATCTTCGGCTTATCACCATAAACAAGGACAAATGAAAATGAGTCCAGAAGAGGCTGCCAAAAGAATCTCTGAGACCTTTGGAATTGAACAAACTACTATTTTAACCTATCAAAATAATGGCATGAGCCTAAAAGATATTAAAAAAGCAGCATTTTTAGCCAAAGCTAGTGGCAGATCCATGGAAGATGTCGTTAGCAAAAAAACAGCTGATAATACTTGGAAAGATGTTTGCAAAACTTTGGGTATTACAAAAGAACAAATGAAAGCAACACGACAAGACATCGCTGCCAATCACTTAAACAAGAAAACTGACATAGATAAAGCAACCGCACTTGATTTACTTCACCAAGGATACCACCCTCGTGATATTGGTATGGCAAAAGAGTTATCTAAAAATACCAATCAGCCCATTAACGATGTATTATCACTAAAAAAAATCAACAATACTTGGTCTGATGTTGCCAGCACCCTAGGAGTTGATAAAGATACCTTTAAAAAAGACTTAAAAGAGATGGGTTATGCTCCTCACCATAGAGGACCTCATCAAGAAATAGGCCAATCTAGAATTTAGATAGATCACAGGGCGAAAAGGACACTGGGATTCATTTTTGAATAGCCTAATGACAATTTTCTCGTGTCCTTTGGCACTCTGGATTAGTAAGACTAATATACATATAGGGTAAAAAAAGAAACAACTTGGCTTACACCAAGTTGTTTCTTTTTTTACGGATTCAGAAAGTATAACACGTCCTTGATTCCAAGTAAGAACGACTAAGGCTTCTGCCTGCGTCTGAGGACTTGGCGGCCTAAGCCAAGTCTTTTCTTATATTGTTGCTTCTACCGTACCGATTACATCGCCACGATGATTTTTTAGCACAGGAGGAAACTGTTCCACTAAAGTTTGGTACTCCGCTGAAGAAAGTAAATCGAGCTTTTTCAATATAGCTATTCCAGCTGGATTAACCGCACGGTAACTTCCATCATCAATTTTAAAGGTCACACCCAATCCATCTGGTACTGATGCTAAGCAATACACTGCTTCAGAACCTATCTTAGCTAAAATACGGCCTTTAGTAACATTCATAAGAACGGTATCAAAACGCTTCGTACCTGCCACAACGTGAGGATGGGCTAGCATAGCGTCACGAATCAGACGTACCGACTTCTCACTTTGACCCCATTGGCCCTCCTCGGGTTTAGCCAAGCGAGCATAAGCCAATGCCATATTATAAAGCGGCAAATAAAAGACGGGGACACCGCAGCCATCGATTCCTGTTTCCACTGTTTCTTTTTGCATTCTTACACTATCAGCAACAGCCTGGTACATCATTTGTTGAACCGGGTGCGTTAGTTCTGTATATCCTGCTATCGCAACCTGTAACATTTGAGCAAGAGCCAGCATACCACTGTGCTTACCTGAACAAGCATTATGTACTACCTGAAAAGGCTGCTTTTGCACCATTAATTCCTTGGCCATTTTACTACTCATTGGCTTGGCTGGACCGCAGGCCAATGCCTCAATCGTTAAACCTATTTTCGCCAAAAGGGCATGCGCCAAAGCAACATGCTCTGCTTCCCCACTATGAGAAGAAACCATGAAAGCAATTTCTTCTTCTGTTATCTTAAATTTTTCTACGCCGCCTTGTTCTACAAAAGGTAATAATTGAAAAGGCTTGGCAGCCGAGCGCCAAAACATCGGTCTCTTGCCATCCCCAAATTCCCATACCATTTTCCCTGTTACATCTACAACAGCGACATCAGCACGATGTACACTCTCAACCTTACCACCACGTGTATAATGCAATAATACTTCACTCATCACTAAACACCCCCACTTGATATCTCTATTATAACGGACAAGCCATTTTTCACCAAGAGAACCCTAATTTTTAACCACAAAGACACAAAGAACACAAAAGAGATATAATCTCGTACCTACCTTGTGTGCCACGCTACTGGCATTGTGCCTTTGTGGTTCTTAAAACTTATAAAGAAGACTTGATTCAGATGGAGTTTTAACTCCATCTGAATCTTAGTCGCACTTATCCAGGGACTTAGCCGCTCTTAACTCCCATTTATATAAGTGAGCCTTGGATTCGAAAATCCTTAGAGCGAACTTACTTCGAGTTTTACAGACTGTTATCCTAACCAGAGGGCAGGATATTACAGGCTGTTAACGAGATGAAGATGGGGGTCTTAGAGCGGTTTAGTCATCGGATAAACTCCAATATATGAAAGGGCAGGTTTGCACCTGCCCTTCAACTAGGAACGAGAACTATATACGATTTTAGGTCCCGTTTGACTATTGTCATCAGTGCCCTCACCTTTAGTAAGAACAATTTCGTCTTGCTCAGTTTTTTCAGAAATCTTACCATTCGCCAAAAGTTCTTCTAAATCACCGGCTTCTAGTGTTTCTTTTTCAATCAGAGCAGCAGCAATCAAGTGAAGCTTATCAATATTTTCTTGCAACATTGCTTCTGTTTTATTGTAAGCACCCTCAATTAACCTACGTACCTCTTTATCAATAGCAGAAGCTACTTCTTCACCATAATTACGATCACGGGAAATATCTCTTCCCAAGAATACCTGTTGCTGTTGTTTATGTCCAAAAGTAATTGGCCCTAAGCTCTCACTCATACCGTATTCAGTAATCATCTTACGGGACAAATCAGTAGCACGTTCCAAATCATTTTGGGCACCAGTACTAATTTCCTTAAGTACTACAGCTTCAGCCACACGTCCGCCTAATAAAACACTAAGCTGTTCTAGTAATTCAGTGCGTGTTGCGTAATAGCGGTCTTCTGTTGGTAACATCAAGGTGTAACCACCAGCTCGTCCTCTAGGGATAATCGAAACTTTATGTACTGGATCTGTATTATCTAAAAGCATTCCAATCAAAGCATGACCAGCTTCATGATAGGCAGTAAGTTTCTTTTCTCGTTCACTAATAACCTTACTCTTACGTTCTGGTCCTGCGACAACACGCTCAACAGACTCTTCCATTTCAGGCATGTCAATCCGTTTTTTATTACGGCGTGCTGCTAAGAGAGCTGCTTCATTCACTAAGTTGCTAAGATCAGCACCAGTGAAACCTGGTGTACGACGCGCCAATACATCAAGACTGACTTCTTTCGCTACAGGTTTACCCTTTGTATGAACTTTTAAGATCTCCAAACGTCCTTTGACATCCGGCTTATCAACAACAATTTGTCTATCAAAACGACCTGGGCGCAATAATGCAGGATCCAAAATATCTGGACGATTCGTTGCCGCAATAATAATAATGCCCTCATTAACGCCAAAACCATCCATCTCAACTAATAATTGGTTTAAGGTTTGTTCCCTTTCATCATGACCACCACCGAGGCCTGCGCCCCGCTGACGTCCTACAGCATCAATTTCATCAATAAAAACGATGCATGGCGCACTCTTTTTAGCTTGCTCAAACAAATCCCGAACCCTTGAAGCTCCGACACCAACAAACATTTCAACGAAATCAGAACCACTAATACTAAAGAATGGTACTCCCGCTTCTCCAGCTACTGCCCGGGCTAACAGAGTTTTACCAGTTCCTGGAGGTCCAAATAACAAAACCCCTTTTGGAATACGAGCACCTAAATCGTTAAATTTCTTAGGATGTTTTAGGAATTCAACGACTTCCTCTAATTCCTGTTTGGCCTCATCGGCTCCCGCCATATCACCAAAGGTTACTTTAATTTTATCTTCACCATGAAGCTTCGCACGGCTTTTGCCAAAAGACATTACCCGATTGCCGCCACCTTGCGTCTGTTGCATAATGAAGAACCATACCCCAATTAAGAGCAACATTGGCAAAATAGAAGAGAAAATTGTTGTCCACCAAGGCGGTTGCGGTGGTTGTTCAGCTTTAATATCCACATTTTTCTCTCGCAACGTATTAATAAGCGTAGGGTCATTTGGTGTAATCGTCGTAAATTCAGTACCATCCGTAAGTTTTCCACGAATGTTATTTTCTACAACGGTTACTCCCTGGACCTTTTGCTCCTCAATTTGATGTAAAAATTGAGTATAACTTATTTCCTGTTTATTCGTCGTACGTGAGGAATAATAGTCAATTATTGAAATAGCAATGATAATAATCAACAAATAAAAACTTACATTTCGAAAAAATTTATTCAAAGTAGCCCTCCTCTCACTGAAGCACCATCGATACTTTCCTGCCATGGGCATTGTTATGTCCTTTGGCCTTCATAGAAAAATATTATACCACCAAACCTAATAATTAACAATAAAACTTAGTCTTGATAAACTTCAGGTTTTAAAATACCAATGAAGGGTAAATTCCGATATTTCTCAGCATAATCCAAACCGTACCCAATTACAAAATAATCCGGTATAGTAAAACCGTTATAAGCAATATCTACATCTACCTTACGGCGATCTGGCTTATTAAGAAGTGTACATATCTGAATGCTAGCAGGTTTACGAGACTTAAGGTTATCCATCAAGTAATTTAATGTCAACCCTGAATCAATAATATCCTCTACTACTAGAACATGTTTCCCTTCTACGTTCTCATCAAGATCTTTTAAGATACGTACCACACCGCTAGAACTGGTACCTGCTCCATAACTGGACACAGCCATAAAATCAATTGCTACAGGTATTTTAATTGCTCTAGCTAGATCAGCCATGAATAATACTGCCCCACGCAATACCCCAATCATTAGAATTTCTTTACCTGCATAATCCGCAGTAATCTGTGCTCCGATCTCTGCAATACGCCCTGCTAATTCCTCTTCACTAAGTAAGACTCTTTCGACATCATTAATCACTCTTGTTCCTCCTGTTTTATTATATATATTACGCAATAAAAAATTCAATCTAACACAAAAAAATTATTCTTTTATTGCATTTCCTACAATTGTTAGTATCAAAAAGTTTTTTGTTGTATCCCTGCTCTTGCCATTTTGACTTTGTCGATAACCACCCACCCAAATGATACTTTTTTGATCACAGATAATTGGGATATCATCCCTCAATTCCCTCGGTACCTTTAAATCAATTAAAAAATCTTTCACTTTTTTACTTCCTGCAAATCCAAGAGGTTGAAAGCGATCACCATCATGACGCGTGCGCACAAATAAAGGGTAAGATAATTCATCTGCATCAAAAACAGCTCTATTTGTTTTTTCTTTAACAAAAGTATCTGTTAGCTTTGCTGTAATTTCGATCCCCAATGCTGTAATTAGATTACTACCAGGTACAATTAGTTCCTGTCCAGGATACTCTACCTTTCTTTTTAAAGATACAGGGTTTGCTCCTATATATAATCCGTCATAATCTTTGCGAACGGTAAGGCCACCAGGTAACTGTAATTTGCTGCCTACTCGCCCAGTAAAAAGCATCTCTATCAAAGTTTCCACATGACAAAAGGTTATTCCTCTTACAGATCCTTGTTTTTTTTCTATGGACATACGAAAAATTTCACGTTTTACGGCAATATGTAAAGAATTCATTGGCTCGGTAGCAATAAATATGCCATCTGAGCCTTCTGTAACAACCTGAGGCCACACGTCTTTCGCTGTCTTTTGAATAAAATTATGCTCATCGCCTACGATCATCGCCGTTCGGCACAAAGCTTCCTTGACAGAACTATTATACTTCTTTTCTAGCTCTGGTAAAAGACGTATTCGAATACGATTACGCAAATAATTTAAATTTCCATTTGAACTATCAAATCGCGGCTCTAAACCCTCTGCTTCACAATAAGCAATTATTTCGGCACGGCTCACTCCTAAGAAGGGACGAATAATATCGCCATTAACTGGTTGAATCCCACGAATTCCCGCACTGCCGGCTCCACGTAACAGATTCATTAATACAGTTTCCCCTTGGTCATCCTGATGATGCCCTGTCGCAATTTTGGCTCCCCCTACTTCCTGAGCAACTTGCCGTAAGTACTGATAACGCAGAATTCGAGCAGCTTCTTCTCCTGATATCCCCGTCTCTTCTATGAACCTAGGGACATCAATTGCCGTATGATAACATGTAATACTACGTTCACGACAAAAGTTTAGGACAAAGGCTGCCTCGAGGGCCGATTCCTGCCCACGAAGCATATGATCTACATGAGCAACCACTATACTTATACTATATTCTAAACGAAATCTCGCAAGGATATGTAATAAAGCTAACGAATCTGGCCCACCCGAACAAGCTACGATTATAGTATCACCTGCAAGCAGCATCTTATGTTTATCTATCCACGCTCTAACTTTTTCCAACATCCTGCCAATTACTCTCCCTATTACTACTCTTTATTATTCTAAAAATAGTAGAGCTTACAAAAATACCAAATGCAATCGCTCCTGCTGACAATATGGTCTGCATTCCCATGGAAACCCCGGCAGAATATTGCCCTTTTACCATATACAGCATAGTAAAGTAAGCATCACCGCCAGGCACTAGGGGAATAAATCCAGGTATGATAAAAATGGTTGCTGGTTTCTTTATTATACGAGCCAATATCTCAGCCATCACTCCCACAGTAACACTTGCAAAAAAATCTGCTACTATCACTGTTGCCCCAGACTGCATAGTACTATACATAATGAGCCAAGCTACTACTCCAACTAAACTTGCAGACGCTACTAATCTGCGTGGTATGCGATATAATATACCAATTGAAGCCGAAATTAAAAAAACTGCTATAATTTTCAATACCAATTTAACGCCACCTCATTATACCGTAAGTGCCAGCATGATGACTACCCCCATAGCAACCGCTACCGACGTTAAGGCCGCCTCTAGCCCCCTAGATAAGCCACTTAGTAAATCCCCGGCAATTACATCTCGTATGGCATTGGTGATTGCTACCCCTGGAACAAGGGGCATAATACCACCAATTATGACAGCATCTGGCCTTAAATGAGGCAATAAAGAATGTAGCAGAGTGCCACAAAAAGCCACTGCCATCCCGCCAAGAAATTCGAAAGAAAAAGAAAGCCCATGCAATCTAGATATAATATGGGCAATATATCGAACGATTGCTGCTGCCACAAAAGCAACTACTACTTCCAATATAAGAGCATCTTGCAATACTGCTGTACCTGCGCCTATAGTCCCTGAAGCCAGCATAGAGGGCAAAAGGGAAAATCCCGTACGCTCTTTACTAATATGCTCCAAAATTTTCTTGGCATCCCTATATTCCATACGCTGATCTACCAAACGCCGAGATAACTCGTTCACTTTTGAAATACGGTCCAAGTTGATCGTACGATTACTTACCCGACGCATGACAGTCAAAGTTCGACCATTAGCGTCCGTTACCGTTAGAAAAACCCCTGTTGGAATGACGAAACTCTCTACAGCAAGGGCGCCGCAAGCTTTGGCCATATGATCCATGGTTTCTTCAATTCGATACGTCTCCGCTCCATTCTTAAGCATAATCTCGCCAGCTACTATAACTAATGAAACGATTTGCTCTAAGGAGATTGTCAACACCTACACCGCCTATGCTATTTTTAGCCTTTATTCTCGCGCTTTATTATATTCTCCTGCAATGAAAAGAAAAATAACCCAGATGAGGTACACCTGAGTTATTTCTTATAATACTTATTTTACTGAATCTAAAGAGCTAGAAACTTTAGCGACCATAACTGTCATATCATCATGCACACGATTGCCAGACAATAATAAAGCTTGAGCTAGAATTTGTTCTGCAAGAGCTTGTGGTTTTGTATTAACCCCTCGTCTCAAAAAGTTAGCCAACCAATTTTCTTTATCCAAGCTGCTTTGGGGAACATCAACAATGCCGTCACTCACCATTACAATAAAATCACCATCCACTACAGTTGCTTTTATTGGCTTTAACTCTATTTGTTGTAAAATACCAATTGGCAACGAGGAGGATTTAATCGTCATAACTTCTCTAACCCTCTTAACAAAACTTGGTGCTGAACCAACTTTTAAAAATTCAATTTCTCCCGAGTAAGTATCAATCACTGCCATATCAATCGTTACAAAAGATTCATCCCTTGTACGCAGCAGCAGCATCGAATTGATAGTCATAACTGCAACATCAATATCAAAACCAATGGATAACAATTTTTGCAAAAATTTAATTGCAAGCGAACTCTCAACAGCTGCTTTCTTGCCACTCCCCATACCATCACTTAAAATTAATGCAACCTTTCCTTTACATAAAGGTACAACGGTACAAGCGTCGCCACATACACTTTGTCCCTCTTTGGCAAAGCTAGCAATACCTGTTTCAATTTGAAATTTTTTTGCCACTTTCATTGTTAACGTACATTTTTTATCTTTTCTTTCATCACCACATTCAGCTAATAGTTCTAGTTTTTCTCTTAGGACACTAGAAGCTAAAGGCAAAACGGTGTTGACACATTCTCGTTTCCCGTTACAGCAGGTTTTCTTAGCCTCTATGATACCTTCCCCTGCCTTACCTCTTATTCGCACTCCCGTAAGGGAACACGCAAGCATAGCGGCCTTTTCTTGTAAAAGTAAAGACATATTTTGATCGGACTGCTCTACTTTGCCAATTTCATAGGCTAAATTGCTAATAATGACGCTAGTTGCTTTCATTTGTTCAGTAACTGTTTGACGCTGTTCTATCATCCTTTTTTGCCAAAAAGCAGCGGAACGATTTCGCTCCGAAACTAAAACTATCGTATCGAGTAGTTCCTTACAACGAATACAATTTTCTTGAAATACCTTTGGCATCTTCTCTACAGACAGGGAATGATTTTCTACCTGCCCCAAAATATCCAATATACCATGATAAGTCCGATAAAAATCCGTTTCCCAGCACTGTGACCGTTTATTACAATCTACGCACACCTGCTCTCCTACGGCAGATAAGGTCCTGGCCAACTCGTCATCTTGGATCTTCCCTTTCGTATCTTCAACAATACTACTGAAGGTACTAGCAAAATCATTAAATACTTCTGCGATATTATGAATTTTAGCTACGGTTTCTTTTAGATGCAAAGAATCTGCAGCAACGGGAGGTGTTGATGTAAAAGCAATATCATGCCACGCTGCTAATCTTTTGTTGGGAGCAAAAAAGAATAACCCCCCTGCGATAGCACATTCACTCATTACCTTTGTCAATTGATTATCCTGACCAAAGTATAAAACCGTGATAACACTCCCTAAGACAAATCCTAAAATAACTGCAAATTTTCCTAATCCTCGAAAGGTTCCTGCTAAGACTCCTGCCACTGCATACAATGTTATGGACAAAGCCGCATTTCCATCACTTAATCCAATTATTGCACCAACTGCAACTCCAACACAAGCGCCAAAGCCAGGCCCGCCAGCAAGTGACATGGCCATAATCAGCAAACAACCTGCCATATTACGAATACTGTAGTCAAATATCACGGTAGTACCCAAGCCTGCTACTGCTACTGCCAGTAGTAAAATCATACAACTAAGCCGTTCACTTGTTACATATTGCCGCAGCACGATATGAGACTGTTCGCCAACCAGCAAGGGCACCGCATACATAAAAATATAAGATAGGATCATACAAGTCCCAGCATTAAGTAACACCACTAAAAAAGTATATAGTGTAGGTTGATGAAACATACCAATAAACAATCCACTACAAAGCACAACGCAAAACAGTAATATAGGTACCGCTAATACTTTTTTATGCAATCGGGTAAGTTTATCTGCCCACAAAAAATATAAAAACATAAAGACCGAGTAAGTACCGATCTCTGTATAGTAGCCTCCTGATACCAGCCCTGCAATCGAACAAATTCCAACCATAAAGGCTCGTCTTTTTTGAATTTGGGCTACTGCTGCAAAAAAGGCCAATCCCATGGGGGCTATATCTCCCATAATGGAAACCCGCCCCAGTAAAAAAGCCAAAACATTCATAAACCAATTTTCACTATACACCAGTGAAAATAGTCTATTGTACATCTTACGAAAAATTGCCTTCAAAGGCAACCATTTTGCACTTGCTTTTTTCTTTGCCATTGGCTGGAATACCTCTAGCATTTCACTCGGTAAAGTAACAACTGTCATTTTTGGCATATTCAGTCACCTCTGTTCATATAATACTAGTAAGCACTAACCCGCCCCACTTGAAAACACAAGACTTATCCATTCTAGCTCTCTCCCTCTTATGAGACTGGGAATATTAAGGCTGTTTGTCCATTTAAATAAAAGAGCGCACTATCATTTTACATATATTGGTATTCATTCTTTGTCTTAACAAGTCAGGTAAGAAACAAAAATTCCGACAAAAAGTAGAATAAAACTTAAAAAATCACCTGACAAATTCTTTGTCAGGTGATTTTCGCTTTAAGAAGCTTATTTTTTTTGTCGAGTCGCACAGAAAATATACTAAAATTTTTCTTACGAAAGTCCTTATAAATCAAAAAGAGCATTTCATTACGAAATGCTCTGATGAACCATCATTGAGAACGAGCAGCGCCACGTCCGCCACGTTTGGATTCTGTATTACGTTTTAAATCTCCAAGACGCTCATCGCTGTCTTTTAAGAATTTAGTCAACTTGTCTTCAAAGGACGGCGCATTTACTTTACCAAAACGCCGATTATCATTGGCTGGTGCTCTCCTTGGAATAGGATTAGGAGCTGGACTTGGACTTGGTGGTTGAAGCTGCTTAATAGACAACCCAATTTTCCCACGTTCATCAACTGACAAAACCTTAACTTTTACTGGATCTTGCTCTTTAAGGAAATCCTTCACATCACGAACATATACATCAGCAACTTCTGAGATATGAATTAAACCTACCTTTCCCCCAGGCAGCTCTACAAATGCTCCGAAATTTGTAATACCTGTCACAACGCCCTCAACCACACTGCCAACTTCAATGGACATACTAATCAAACTTCCCCCTTAAAAAACTATGTTTTTCATCCATATTATAACCTTGACACCGAAAAGGTGTCAAGAAAAGCCGCTATAAATTATTTTTTTCTGCTGTAATGAAAGGAATCTCTCCCGGTTTTACTAAACCAAGTTCTTCCCGCGCTATTTTCTCCACATATTTGGAATCCTGCAACGCATTACGTTCCCCTTTTAGCGCCCCATTCGTTTGTTGTAATTGTTCGAGTTGCATACGTGTGCTTTCGGTCTCATGGCGAATAGAAGCTAGCTGACTCTGTTGGCTAACCGTTAAAAATAAAAAATATCCTCCAAGTACTAGGATAAATAATTTAAACCACTTAACTCGATACTTATGCCGCCCTTGCATTGATCACACCACCATCTAAAAAATATATTACGTCTGAAGTATCTTTATTCGTCAACTTGATGGTGCATTCCTCTTTTTAAATAATCTCTTTTCTATTTTTTCTCATCAATCGGTGGTTTTGGATACTTTTTATGATACCAGATCCTCACCTTTCGATTCGTGAATTTAAATGGCCACCCTATTATTTCCATGCACAATAAGACTGGCTTGATGATTAGCACAATAAAAATTCTTTTAATAAGTACAATAGTCTTTTTAATCAGCTTAATTACAACTGAAAATAAACGAATCATATATAGACTTAGCAATCTATAATAAAAAACTACGCCACTTATAATTCCTAAAAATACATAGAACCTAAGTTCTCCCCAATTACTTATTACTAAAGCGAAGAATACAATCACAGTTGCTAGTAGCCAGTATAATAAGTCAGTAAACCAGGTCGTCAGTACTTTAGGGCGAAAAGTACCTCGTAGAACTCGATAGCCATCAAATAACACTCCTAATAAAATACCCGTGGCAATCGTAATTAGAAAAGAGGTAACCTGACTATTAAATTGCACTGCTTCACCCCCAGCGCCACGAATGATGATATCTATATAAACCTCTCGCTACCCACAATAATCCTAGGATTGTAGCAATAAAACACCAACCTATGAGTTTATGTACATTCTCCCACTGTGTTAATGAGAAAATAGAACTAGGTAGCGGATAATGACTTAACTCATACCAATTGTCAATTACCCGCTTAGTATAGGTAATCGTTTCCTCATAGGGAGGTATACCACCATACTTATCCACAGCTCCCGGACCCGCATTATAGGCAGCTAAAGCCAATACCATATTTCCTTGGTATTTATTTAGTAATTGACTGAGGTATAAAGTGCCAATACTAATATTAAGTTCTTCGTTATAATAACATTCCAAACTACACTCCCCTGGATGACGACCAACGCATACCTTACTTTCTTGATTGATCTGCTGCCATGTTCCAGGCGTAATTTGCATTAAACCATAAGCCCCTGCTGTTGATTGAGCACGAGGTTGAAAGGAACTCTCCGCTTGAATCAAGCTAGCAATTACCTGTGCATTAATCCCAACTTGGCGAGCATGACGATTGATATTTTGTGCATAAGGTATTTTGCTATCAACATCTGCTATGGTGTAGGCATTCTCATTAAAAGTCTCCCATACTAGATTATGATTGCCTAGATTTAGGTAGCCTATTAAGGTATAAATCGCGAGTTCCAACACCAATATAATCAATCCTACACGCCACGTCATCAACAATCGTCGCCGCAAAACAGTACTCCTTTCTTAAGAACTGGACTAGTCATTGATAATAAAGAGATTTTTTCGTAATAAGAAAAGACTTGGCCTATGCCAAGTCCTCAGACGCAGGCAGAAGCCTTAGTCGTTCTTACTTGGAATCAAGAAAGTGTTATACTTTCTGATTCCGTAAAGAAAACTTGGCTTGCGCCAAGCCAAGATCCTTTAAAGTTACTAAGGATGTTTTTATTTTAAGAACCGTTCTAACAATCCTTTCTTCCCATGAGAAGAATCGTCATAAGAAAGACTTTTAATTACGCCATCCACTACAATATTACCCTTATCTAGGTTTAGCTGTTTAATATTAAGCCCTTCCCCTTTTATCAGCAATAATCCCTGTTCCGTTTCCATGATGACTTCCTTTTCATCATAACTGCCCAAGCTGCTAACACCATCAATTGTTATTTCCTCACGGTCAACTAAAAGTATTTGGTGACGCCATGTAGGTGTTTTATCATCGATCCCCATAGAAAGAATCCTCCTTTATGCTAACTACTCCATATATATGACCCCTATTCAAGAAATAGTACATTAGAATAATTTGGGTATACTAAGAAATAATTCCTCAGTAAAAGGAGCTTTTTTATGATCCTAGAGCAAGCCACACTGTATCACCTTTGGCAAAAAGTGTCCTATGAAATTGTCCACAAAACTACAATCTGGGTTTTACTGGTTTTCTTTACCACTGCTGGAGGCTCATGGCATCTTGGTAACATTTTGGCAAAACACAATGCAAGGGGACGTGAGGCAAACCTTGCCCATAGAACAGCCATAGGTTATACTGCTGCTGGTATCTTTTTCTGGTTGTTCAGTATGGTTATGGGGTAAGATGCCCTTGTGGCATAAGAAAAACGCTACGCGTCCTTTTGAACCACAAAGACACAAAGGTCACAAAGGGGTTCTATCCATTTCATTCCCATCTTCTTTGTGTGCCGCGATAGCGGCATTGTGTCTTTGTGGTTCAATCTTTTTAACTAGAAACTTATAAATTCTGATACCATAAGAAAAGCCTTAGTCGTTCTTACTTGGAATCAAGGAAGTGTTATACTTTCTGATTCCGTAAAAGTAAGCAGGCAAAAGGCCTGCTTTTATTTGTGTTCTCCAACATTCTCTATTATCACATTAACAGAAGGTATTAAGGAAACATTTGGGAATCCCTCTTCATTCCAATGTTCTTTTACTTTTTCCCAGGCTAATGGCTGATGCGCTTTTAGTTTAGCAGCAAAATCTCCAGGATCGGCTTGTAAATCTTGGTAACTATGTAAAGCATATAATATATTATGCGTTACTTCCTCTGCTACTAATACCTCAACTCTATGCAGCGCTTCCTCGTCCATTGGATCAAAATGATTCCCACATTGGCTTTCACCAAGATTTCCTTTCATTCCAATGTCCAGGGTAAAATAAATATCGTCTCCATTGATATGGGGGGTCAACTTTGTTTCATGACGAAAAAGCTCAAAGGCAAGTATCTTACCTGGATGGTCAGGACATTCAATTGTAATGATAGATGACTTTTCTGAGGCACTAAAAAAGGCCGTTCCCTTAGTAGCATACTCATCTATATACCCAACAAATTTACCCTCCTTAAATAAAGCCGTTCCACCTAGCTTTACTATATCCCCTTCCAACTCAACTCGGTCTATCTGTACTGTTTTTTTATTATCAATTGATTGTGAAGTTTCTCCTAAACCTGAATTCCACCCTGGAATATGAGGGTTTTTCTTGTATAATTGTAGGCTACGGGCCAAAAATAGCCCCCCTGGCTCACCGCTAGGAGGCTTAAACTCCAAAAGTTTTTTCGCCTTACCGGAAGTAATTAGAGGCTTTATTAACCAGCGCATTTCGGTATCCCTGCGGAATAGATCAATTAGAGGCTGCAATCCCCCCTGCTTGGCAGCTTCTTCGCTAATGACAATTGCCTGAATATGTTCAAACCAAAACCCCTTACTTGTTTGTCCTAACATATCCCTTAGCATTTCAAACATAGACTCACCAATACCAGAAATAACATACGTTGAAACAGATGCCTTTCTTGGTGCCTCACCACTTGCAGGCGTAAGCTGCAGTATTTGAAAACTAAGGCGGTAAAGTTTATCACCACTAGGCTGTATAAAGCCTTCAAGAGACTTTTTATCTTTTTCCTGCTTTGCGTCTTCCCCCTCATCCGCTTTGTCAATGCCCACCGCTAACACAAAATGTCTTTCCTGTAATTCCTTTTGATCCCAGCAGCCACCAATAAGCAGACTGATCGTGATAATAAGAGTACATCCTAAACAGGACATACACCATTTACCAATTTTAGAATGTGCTAAATAAGATAACAAACTTCACCACCTCCACAGCATGCCTTGCTACAGGTAGTCCCAATGAGCCTTTTACTTATACACCCTACTTATGGCTACCAATATTTCTTATTGTCACATTAACAGAAACATATAAAGGAATGGTAGGATATAGCTCATCCCATTGGTCTTTTACTTGCTCCCAAGTTTCCGGCTCATGTGCCTTTAATTTGCCGGCAAACCTGCCGATAGCGTCTACCTTCATTTCTTTTTTTAAAACCCTCTCTGCATAATAAATATTACGCTTAATCTCCTCCGCAAAAGCTGCTTCCAGCATTTGGATATACTCTGGGTCCATCGTATCATTTACATTAATATCCCCTTGGATCTCTCCAATATTTCCATACATGGAAATTTCTTCAGTGAAATAAATGACGCCATTTTCCACGTGGGGTGTTAGCGTTGTATCATGGCGAAAAAGCTCAAATACAATTTGATGCCCAGGGGTTTTAGGAGAATTAATTGTGATGACAGCTGACTTATCCGTGCCTAACATCATTTTAGAACCTGCTACAGCATACTCATCTGCATAACCAATAAACCTATCCTTTTTAAATACAGCAGAACCGCCTAGCTTTACCACTTTATCAACCATTTCGATTCGCGGCAAAATAACATCACTTTTATTATCAAAATACTGAACTGTATAGCCAAGATCAGTCCGTGATGCGGCAACATGAAGGTTTTTAAGATGCAGGCGGCTAATATTGGCTAGAAAGACACCACCAGGTTCCTTTGATGGAGGGCTGAATTCAATTATGGGCCGAGCCTTCCCAGACGTAATATATATTTTAATCCGAGAGCGCATTTCTGCATCCCGTTTAAAAAAATCCAGAATTTCTCCTAAATCTACTTCTTTTAACACAGCATCACTAATAATAATCACTTGTATATGTTCAAACCAGAGAGACTTACTACTTTGTCCTAACATGTCTCGGACTATCTCAAACACAGACTCACCTGTATTGGATTTGACAAAAGTCCTAGATTCTTCCTTTTGTTCCCCACCTGGAGCTAACTTTAATATCTGTAAACTCACTCGATAGCGTTTACTACCATGGGGTTGGACAAAAGTTTCTACTTCTTTCACGTCATCAGCCTTATCAATGGCCACTGCCAATACAATATTACGATCCTGCAATTCCCGCATATCCCAGCAGCCAGATGTCATAACACATAGAAAAATGATTAATAAACAACCAATCCACTTCTTTTTAGCCACACTCCTTACCTACCTTACGTTTTTGCCACCAAGTAAGTAGAAGAGCCATGGGTACTACGCCAAAAGAGAATGTTAAGCCTAGCCACATTGTAAATTTCCCTAATACTTCGTCTATTTGTGGATTCTCAATCAACATGGCTCCTACATAGATTATTGGTACCAAAATCAATAGGGCAGGACGATGATCAGCATGCCGACACCGCCGCATACATACTTCTGCCATAAAGAACATCATCGCTGCCAAGGTATCAAATACAACGGGTATCCAAGTTACTAATAAATAATTTTCCAAACGCTCCAAAAATGTCCCTGGCAATTCCACACTGCGAATGACAATTAAAGATGGAAAAGGCACATTCTTGGCATCTTCCACTGTTAATACTCCAATAGTAAGTATGATAATAAGCATAAATACGATACTAAGCCCCACAAAAGCCAGGCCAACCGTTTTAGCTAATTTAGAAAGGCTTACTTTTCGATAGACTAAAGGAAGTAATAATAGTACACATTCATACCCACTATACATACCCCATGTGGTAAAGCTACCCAAAGCCACTCCCTTTATATCTAATGGCCATAGAGGCAGCATATTTTCTGGCTGAAAATTTAAGATACTAGTTAACCAAACCAAGATCAATATACTATAAGCGATTACAAATAGGAACTGCTGTATACGCAAAATCGTTCCCCAATCCTGCAATGCACAATAGGTACATACTACTAATAAAGCCAAAATTACTACCTCGGGTGGCGTCCGATCAAACATGTAGAAGGTTATAATTCTACCTACACCGTAGAATATTGTGATAACTTGCATATAAAATAGCAAATTGAACCAGAAAATCACAATACCGCCGCCAATACGTCCAAAAATTTTTGGGGCATATTCTACTATCGTCTCATCCGGATACTGCTTGCCCAGCCTTAGCATAAAATAAGTAGCAGTGTAAAAAAACATTCCTCCCAATAGAACACTGATCCATGCACCATTTTTAACTTGAGCAATTAAACCTCGGGGAGTCAGCATAATTTGAGCACCTATACAAGTTACAAAGACTACAATTGCTAACTGCCATGCAGACATATGTTTTTTTACTTCTAAATTAGCCATCCTCCTCACCAATCCTCGTTTGATCCTTAGTACCAAATTCTTTAGGCCTTTCTTTTAGTAATTTAGCAGGCAGCCTGAATATACCGTCTTTCCAATCGGATAAAAGATCAATATCAAACAATCCTCCAATATAGGATTCGCCAAAACTGCGCAAGGAAGATGCATGTATTGTCACCGCTAGTATTCCTATTATGACGCCATATAGTCCTAAAATAGATGCTAAAGTTAGCATGGGGATTCGCAGCCAACGCAAGGCCAAATTGAAAGGGTAAGAAGGCATGGAATAAGAGGCTATGGCTGTAATCGAAATTACCACTACTAACAAGGGATTAATTAACCCAGCTTGCACTATCGTTGTACCGACCACAAAGGCACCAAGCATAGTAGCAGCACCAGCCAATCTTTGGGGTAGACGAACAATAGCTTCTTGAAACACTTCTAGTAAAACCTCCATCATAAAGGCTTCTAAAAAAGAAGGGAAGGGAGTACGCGCCCTCAGTTCTGCTACGGAAATCGCCATAGTAGTCGGTAACATCCCTGGATGATAGGAAACTACAGAAACATAGATAGCTGGTAGATAAATAGCAACAAAGGCCGCGAAATTTCTAGTTAAGCGAATTAGGCTGGAGATTACTGGTTGTATCGTATAATCATCTGGAGATTGCATGATCGTACTATACGTACAGGGGACCATTAGTGTAGCAGGTGTACCATCTACGATAATTGCTACCCTTCCCTCATATAATGCCGCAAGAACTTTGTCTGGTCTTTCTGTTGTCTGAAGCTGGGGAAAAGGTGACCAAGGATGATCTACGATAAACTCCTCAATCTTAGCTGAAGCTAATACTTTATCCGTTTTGATCAATCCTAGGCGGCGCTCTACCTCTTCCACCAAGCCTGGTTTCACTAAATTTGCTACATACAGCAGAGCAACAGAAGTCTTCGTCCGTTCCCCTATCTTTAATATCTGCACTTTAAGATTGGTATCCCGAGAACGGCGGCGTATCAAAACAATATTGTCTGGAAGACCTTCATTAAAGGCTTCATTGGGTCCTCTTAAAATATGTTCATTATTCGCTTCGCCAATATCACGTTTCACGTATTTAACAGCAGAAATGCTCAAGCCCTCGGACAGACCATCTATTAATAATAGGGCATTTCCCGTCATCACTGCCTCAATTGCCGCGCTGGCTTTGGTTATCACACTCATGGAAGAGGCTTCTAATACATGCTCCGAAATACTTTTCATGGAAGTAAAAAGACTGGATTGGCCACCTGAATTCACATTGTTCGATCTTGTTTGTCTTATTAGCGGTTTAAGGATATTTCTCTCCAAGTTGGAGGTATCCGCCATACCCTCTAGGTAAACAAGTAATGCTTTCTTCCCATCTGCATAAAAGCTGCGAAATTCAATATCACCGCAATCCTTGAAAATAGTTCGTAATAAATTCTCATTTTCTGTTAATTTACTGGTAAAGACAAAGGGTTCAGAGGAAGGAGCTGCAACTTGACGAAGCTGGGCAACAATCTGCTCTATCTCGTCGCTAAAGGAAATGCTTTGACTGGTCATCTGTTGTAATTTGTTTAATTCTTTTTTAGCTTGTAGTATCGAAGCTTCCGGTCTATCGGCAGATAGTTTCCGAATTTTAGGGCATTTCAATCTTTTCATACCATCCCTCCTTCCTGTAATTTCTATTTTTTGCGTTTCACTCTCTCTTTATACCAAGAACCCATAAGTATGTTACATAGAAAAACAGCCAGAATAAAAATCTGGCCGTTTTTTTATTAATTCCAACGTTTTTCAATTGTTACATCCTTGAAGTATTGCCCAATGATCTCCTCTGGTTTCTTGCCCTTCGTTGCTAAATTATTTGCCCCCCACTGGGATAAACCTACACCATGACCATATCCTTTGCCGCTAAAAACTATGGTGTCACCGCTAACCTCTACCTTATCCAGCAGCATGGATTTAAGTTTTGTACTGCCCAGCCCCACCCTTACCTCTGGGGCAGATACTTCTAGAGTTTTGTTAATTAATAATGTAGTTGCACGACCTGAAGGTCCTTTTTTCCCAATCTCTACACTGTCGATAGTAGCAGCCGTTTTTCCCATCTTTGTCATAACATCTATCATTTCTTTTTTCGTAAAAGAAGCTGTCCAATTTTGCACATCACTAGGAGCTAGTTCATCGGGAGAGTTAACCGATTGAATGTAGGGAGGTTCCTCATCCTTAAAGTTAAGCCCTTCTTTCGCCATCGCTGTGATACCGCCAGCAGAGGCGTGAAACCAAGCATGAATTGGCTTACCTTGATAGGTAGCTACCATGCCTCGCGTCATCTCAACTGCCTTTTTGACACGATCATTTACTGCTTTTCCATCATAAGCTTGAAACTCCTTAATATCCGTAGAAGCTTGCGTTCCCCTTGCTGGTACACCGCCTTTTTCTTCTATGGCTTGTACCGTAAATGTTCTTGCCAATATGGCTTGTGCTGCTAAAGCCTCTACTGGCCAATCATTTTTCATTTCCCCTGCGACTACACCTGCTATATACTCTTCCATCTTCATGGTTTTCTTTTCTCCTGTTTCATGCATAAAAACAGTAATATCAGGTTCATTCCCTTGTATCGCTTGCTTCTGATTGGCAGGCGGCGGAGTTTGTTGCTCCGGCTTAGACTGAGGCGTTTTTAAGAGAGAGCAACCACTCATCAAAAGCACACCGATTACTAATGTTGCAATTAGATACCATTTTTTAAATCCCATCTTTTCTGCCTCCTTATTACTTTACTTGTAGTATGAACGGAAAATAGAAATACATTCATAACCCCTCACTTATCATGTGATAAATGGGCAAAGCTATATTAAAAAAGACAAGAACAAATACACCAAATGCCCCGAATCCATTTCCATTCTTTTTTAACCATAGGCAAAATGAGATTCCGTGGATACCAGCTAATAAAGCCAATAATAAAAACACGTAGTCCATGCCTTATTCTCCCTTTCCGATTACTTCTCCATAGGAATCGTCCTAAGCATCAAACCAGTACGACGAATTTTCGTATTAATTTCAACATGCACCTCGGCCTGACTATATTTTTCATTCCAGTTATAATCCAAGAAATCTTGCATATTGGAAAACAGGGGATGCATATAGTAGCCGAAACCTGCGACATCCGAGTTAAGTTCTTGGGTATGTCGAATAAAATTGGCCATTTCTTCTTGCAGAACGTTATTTATCTGGGATTCTGCTAACTTCAAATAACTCTCTTCCTCATAGTTAATCCCTGATGTAATATTGGTAAATTCACCTTCCAGTAATACCTTAACAGTAATTAGGGGATGACCATCTTTTAGCGTCGCTTTAATTTTAGGAGAGGAACCTAATCGCAAATAGACGTTTACATAAGATTTAGGGTCAAGAGGATCTTCTACGGATAAAAATCCACGGTGGAATGTACCTAATAACATTGCCAGTATACGGGTTTCTGTTGTGCTTAGCATTCCCACCATTTTATCTCCAGAAAATATGGCAGTACCAGCAAACTCTGCAGGATTTCCCCCTTCACGGGGGATCTCTCCCGCAATATATCCATTGGTCTTGCCGCCAGGAACTGTTGGCACGGTTATCTGTCCTTTACCAGATTGCGGATTGATACCAACTAACGTGGCATAAGGTTGAGAACTTCTACTCTTAAGCCGATGGTAAAATTGATGAAAGCTAGTACGCAGAAAATAACCTGATTCCTCTCCTGAACTAAGCACTGTTTCAAAATACTTAGCTGGTGACATATTTGTAGTAGGTTTGCTTTCCTCTAAAAATTTTTTAGCTGTACCACGTGCTATTAAAACAAACATTGATCCACGATATTCCCGATAGCGAAACAGAGACCCCCAAATATCCGTCAATCCTTGCCTGGATAATTCTTCTCCCAGCACTAATACTTTCGTATGCGAGAGTGAAGGCTTAGCTGCGATCGTAGAATTAAGTAGATTAAGTGATTCGGCTATGGTTGCTGCTGTATTGCTGATTAGAAAGGCATCCCCTCCAGCTTCTTTACTGCCTTCTACACTGGGTTTAGCGATCTTGTATGTTACTGTAACCATTCCTTTTTCCTCTGCTTTATCAAGGCCCATAGCAATAATATAAGCAACCTCATTGCTTTCTCGCGCCCCATTACAGCCAGAAAGCACCATAGACACCCCCACTAAAATAACCCCTACAATTAAACGGAGGTACATCCTTTCTTCCTCCTTTTCCACAATGCCATGCTAAACAAAAATGTAGGAAAAACGTATATGCCAATATCAAGTGCCGCTAGTAAATATTGATCTACTTTAAGGGTATAACCAATATCAGGAGGCAGCATGGCCAAATTGCCAACAATCAACGCTCCTAAAGGCACAATGGGCCTTAAGGTCGGTAATTTGAGTAACATGGCTATTAAATATAAAGCGACATATAAACCACCGGCAACTGCTAATAACCCCAAGATTACCCAACCTATGATAAATAAAGCTTCAATTCGTTGAATATACTGATTGAGATAAACTAAACGGGCCAATTCGAAAAGGGGCATCGTCTTTTCCGATCCTAAAACTCCAAAAACCATTATGTAAACCAAACTAAAACTAATTCGTAATACTCCTGCGCCACATAATGCATAAAGCGCTGCCTTTTTTATTGTTTGTACATTTTGAAATGCAGGAGCTAAAAAAATCAAAGCTAACACGCCAAAATTATAACCTGCGCCATTGACTCCTGAAATTATCCCGCGAAAAATGCCATACCCCTGCCAAGGACTTAAATTGTAGCCAATATAAAAAGGAATAAGCATAAGTAATATTAAAACAAGTCCACCGAGTAAAAATGGGAAAACAATATAACCTGTACGCGTCAATGCTTCTATACCTAAATAACATATAACGCTAACAGTAATAACATACCAAACTATCACCAATTGGAATTCTACCTGAGGCAAAGCAGTTTCTAATGTATATTCTGCATATAGACGCAGGGTCAAGGCACTATTACTAAGAAACATAACACTATAGGTTAGGAGTATAAACCATGCTCCCAGCTTCCCTACTAACTTCTGAAATACGATAAAAATGTCCCCGGTTACGTATTTGCACACATAAACCATCATAAAAAAAACTAATAAACCTATTACTGTGTATACAACCTCTGCTAGCCATAAAATCTGCCCATTTTCCTGAATTAGATTTGAAATGGTGGACAAAAATAGCCGAGGAATTACAAGCCAAAAAACTAGTCCTACACCATCCATTAAACCTAACTTCCCCGTATGATAGCTATTCATCCTTTTCTCGCCCTCTCCGATTTTTTCTAGTCCAAACTCTACTAATAGTTTCTTGCCTTAGAGAATCCTTTGTATTGAGTTCATCAGGTCTTCTTTCCTGTTGGTAAACAGGGCTTCTAAGAACTACATCTCCACCATATACTGTCTTTGGTGCTACAGGTGTCAGATAAGGCATACCAAAAGATTTCATCGAAGAGATCATAGCAACTAAAGCCAAGAGACCACAGGCAATTCCAATAAGCCCCATCCCCATTGCTAATAGGATAAATAAAAACCGAAATAAGCGAAAAGCAGAGGCTAAGCGATAATCTGGGATACTATAGGATGCTAGGCCCGTCACTGCAATAACAATTACCATCATGGGACTTACAATTTTTGCCGTAACTGCCGTTTGCCCTAAAATCAATGCACCTACAATACCAATCGTTGACCCTAAGATACCAGGAATACGAAGTCCTCCTTCACGAATCAGCTCAAAGGAGATTTCCATCAAGAGGATTTCTATAATAGTAGGAAAAGGTACTTGTGCCCTAGCAGCTGTAATGGATAATAGTAAGTCCGTTGGTATTGCTTCCTGATGAAAAGTGCTAATTGCCAGATATAAGGCTGGTAGTAATAAGGACAGCATGGCGCTAAACCAGCGAATGATACGAAGCATATTGGTATAATAAAGGCTTAAACTAAAGTCATCAGAAGCATGCATTAAAGTAAATATAGAAACAGGTACAATATGGCCAAAAGGACTACCATCTACTAAAATTCCGACCCGTCCTTCTGTTAAGTGCACGGCCATTCGATCCGGTCTTTCTGTTGACAGAGTCTGAGGAAAAGGATTGCGAGGATCATCTACAATAAAATGCTCTAAGATACCTGAATCTGCAATGAAATCTACACGAATTCCTTTAATCCGCCTTTTTACTTCTGAAACAAGCTCTTTATTCGCAATAGATTTTATGTACATCACCGCACAATTGGAATGTCCCCGAGCCCCTACAGGGATCATTTCTGTTACCAAGTCACTGGCATGCAGCATGGTTCGAATTAATGCCGTATTAACACGCAATACTTCGGTAAAGGCGTTTTGTGAACCACGTACCGACTGTTCTGTTTCCGGTTTACCAATACTACGGTGTTCATAGCCTTTAGCCTCTACAGCTACCGCTTCATCACTACCTTCAAAAAATAAGATGGCATCGCCCGTGTTAATTCCTTGTTGTACCTCTACAAAGCTGCTGATTCGTGTCGCTTGTCCACTGGGCAAGCATTTTTCCATAATAGAACCGATTAAATCTTCCCCTTCTAGCTTTTCCTTCCGCTCTTGCATGAATAACAAGGGCTCTAGAATTGATAAATTTACCACTTTTTTATCAATTAGGCCATCCATAAACACCATCATGACTTGTATTCTAGGCTGGGTTCCGATACTAATTTTTCGAATTACAATATCTTTGTTTATGGGCAAATTGTAGATGGCTTCTAAGATTTTTTCGTTTCCATCTAGACTGGTGCTTACAACAGAATTATTATACATACCATCCGTACTGCGATTCTTAAGAAGTATCTCTTTTATTTCTGTCCACTGGGTCTCTATTTTTTCAAAATCTTTTTTGACTGTTTCTATTACTCCAAACTCTGGATTATTCTGTAAGGTTTTTATTGCTTTATTGAGGAATTGCTGTAAGCCTCTAGCGTAATCCAATAAAAACTCCATCTCACGACTACGTTCTTGTAAAGCAGTTGTTGAGAAATTATCCTTTTCCTCCGTATCATACTCTGTTTCATCAAGAACAAAAGGATCCAGCTCTTTGGGTGGTTGAAAAAGTAGCAAATTTGCCATATCAGAAAATATCTTAGTAACCGTATTTTTCTCCATGCTACTCCCTCCCCCTGTTTATCTTCTTATAGCTTTACCAAAATGAACTTTTTTACTACTATAAAGAAGACTTGATTCAGATGGAGTTTTAACTCCATCTGAATCTTAGTCGCACTTATCCAGGGACTTAGCCGCTCTTAACTCCCACTTATATAAGTGAGTCTTGGATTCGAAAATCCTTAGAGCGAACTTACTTCGAGTTTTACAGACTGTTATCCTAACCAGAGGGCAGGATATTACAGCCTGTTAACGAGATGAAGATGGGAGTCTTAGAGCGGTTTAGTCATCGGATAAAGTAAAGGATAGGGAGCATAGAACCTTTCCCCTTGTGTGAGCACTTTACATCATTGTATCTTTACATTTTTATATCCTAAAATATAAGAAAAGACTTGGCTTAGGCCAAGTCCTCAGACGCAGGCAGAAGCCTTAGTCGTTCTTACTTGGAATCAAGGAAGTGTTATACTTTCTGATTCCGTAAAAAAGAGATTGTTCCCAATTAAGGAAACAATCTCTTTTATCTATATATTAAATGTCCGTTATCAATTACCAATCAATGATTACCAACGCCTAATTTTTTCTGTAGAACTTTACTAGGTATGGTGAACAATAAATTCAGCATTAAAATGGTAATAATCAGTAAGGCTCCAGCGCCATTGGCTACATCAACTCTGTCAGGTACAAGCCCTACTGCCATAACGTACCAAAGATGTACAGCTAAGGTTTCTCCTGCTGCTGTCACATCAAAATTGACCATTTGCCGTCCAACCGTTGTACCAGCTGTAAAGATTAGAATCGCTGTTTCACCTAAAGCTCTGCCTGCTGTCAGCGTGATACCCGTTATAATTCCCGGCAACGCATTGGGTAATACAACTCGCCAAATTGTCTGCCACTTCGTAGCTCCAAGAGCCAGACTCGCTTCCCGGTAATGCACAGGAACGGTTCGGACTGCTTCTTCCGTTACCCTCACCAATACAGGTAAATTCAGCAAGGTAAGAGTCAAGGCCCCACCGATAATACTAAAACCCATACCTAATAAATTCACAAACACAATCATACCAAATAAGCCTAAAACAATGGAAGGAACGGTAGCTAAACTCTCCGTACTTAAACGAATAATATCCGTTAGACGATTGTTCCCTGCATATTCTGCCAAATAAACACCTGCGCCAATAGCCAGCGGTATAGAAACTAACAAAGATAAAATTAGAATATAAAAGGAATTAAAAAGCTGTCCACCAACGCCGCCCCCCGCCTCAATATCACTAGATCGGCCAAAAATAAAGTCCCAGGATAATACAGGTACTCCCTTATATAAAATAAATAATAAAAAGGCAGCTAAAATTCCCAGAATCACAACACCTGCAAACCACATTGCCAGGGTAGCCACCTTATCAATTATCTTTGCAGACATTAAGCCACCCCCTTTCTAGCAATACGGCGAATAATAAGAATCATTAGCAAAGACAAAACTAAAAGAACGAATGCCATCAAAAACAAAGAATTTCCCCAAGCAGAACCAAAGGGCGTATTACCCATTTCTACGACAATTTCACTAGGCAATGTAGAGGTAGGCATAAACAAGGAAGTTGCCAATTGTGGCGTATTACCAATTACCATTTGCACTGCCATGGTTTCCCCCACCGCCCTTGCCATCGCCAAAATAATCGATGTCAAGATTCCAGGTAAAGCTGCGGGCAATAATACATTCCAAATGGTTTGCCACCGGGTTGCACCCAGCGCTAAGGAAGCCTCTTCCAAACTTTTAGGAACAAAACGTAATGCATCCTCCGAAATACTAACGATAGTTGGTAAAATCATAATCGCCAAAATAATAGCAGCTGCTAATAAGCCAAACCCCATATTGACATGAAAATAGTTTCGAATAAAGGGAACAATAATGGTCAAACCAACAAAACCATATACTACAGAGGGTATGGCTACGTATAAATCAGTAGCAGGCCTCATAATTTTACTTAACCAGGGTGGAGCTATTTTCGCCATAAATACAGCACCAGCCAAGCCTAAGGGTGCCCCAAATAAAATAGCCAACGCCGTAACCGCTAGGGAACCTGCAATAAAACTTAACGCACCAAAACGATTGCCCATAGGATCCCATTTCGCTGAAAGGAAAAAATCAAGAGGGCTTACCTCGCTAAAGGTCATCAGCCCTTGACCACCTACAAAGATAATGATTGTTACGATAATTAACGTCATAAAACCAGCACTAGCAATAAATACATATTTCATATAATAATCATATAATAATTTCATTTTATGTTCTTTGTCCACGAGCTGCATTTTTAATCCCTCCTATTTCTATAAAGATTTGACTAGGCCAAATCTTACATGCATTGTCCTTGAAAAAAAAGGCTATATACCTATATAAATTGTAACCCATCCCATCTTTCTCTTTGTTATGATATTGTTAACAAATTGTTAAGTCTATACACACTATTTCGCTTAAATTTCCATTAAAAATCTTACTACATAGTAACTCAACAGTCTCACTATTGCATATAATAAAACATAAGAAGTAATTCTTAATCAGAGGAGGATTACATTGAAGAAATGTTACGTTATTGATACTAATGTTCTCCTACATTCACCAAACGCAATATTCACTTTCAATGAGCACACTGTAATCATTCCCGAAGTGGTCCTTGAGGAACTAGATCGTTTTAAGTCTGAAAGCAACGAACGAGGTGCTAACAGTCGTGAAGTCAGCAGAATCATTGATACTCTACGGACTACAGGAAATTTATTAGAAGGAGTCGCTCTAAATGAGCACGGCGGAAGGCTCCAAATTGAAACGAATCATCTTAATACCAAACTCCCTGCCAATTGGCCCCGTTCTAAGCCTGATAACCGTATCTTACAAGTGTGTAAGGGATTAGCAGAAGCCGATCATTTTACTGTATTAGTCAGCCGGGATACCAATATGCGGGTAAAAGCTGCAATCCTCAATATTCAAGCCGAGGACTTCCGCAATGAAAAGGTAGCTAGTATCGAGGAACAGTATACAGGACGTGGTACTATCTATACATCCTCTGAAGTTATGAATGCCTTTCACCAAAGTGATTCAAATTCGATTGACCCTGCATCTTTATTTGCTTATAACGAAGTAACCCACTCATTAGTAGCGGCTCCTTTAGAAACAAACCAATTTTTCCTAATTCGTTCTACCGATAATGATCGCCATACTGCTTTAGGTCGTTTTAATGGTGAAAAACTCGTTCATTTGCGCTATCATAAACACAATCCTTTTGGGGTTGTTCCCCGCAATATCGGACAAATCTTTATGCAAGAATGTCTCATGATGAGTGCCGCGGAAGCTCCCTTAGTCATTATTAAAGGCCCAGCTGGAACCGCCAAAACCTTTTATGCGTTAGCCGTTGGTTTATACCAGCATTTCGACTGCCGTCCAAGGGATTATAACCATATCCTAATTTGCAGGCCTAATGTACCTATGGACGAAGACATTGGTTATCTTCCTGGGTCAGAAGCTGATAAAGTAAGTCCCTTTATGCGAGGTATTCGGGACAATTTGTTTACACTGATGAACGGAAGTACCATCGATGATGCAAAAGAATTGGCCCAAGCAGAAGATACAGTTCAACTTTTATTTGATAGACATGTTATCCAAACAGAAGCCTTAGCTTTTCAACGAGGACGATCTTTACAAAAATATTGGGTAATCTTAGACGAAATGCAAAATTCCACACCTCGTCAAGCCAAAGGAGTTATTACTAGACCAGGGCTGGGGACTAAGATTATCCTACTTGGTGACCCTGCCCAAATTGACCATCCTTACTTAGACAGCCAATCCAACGGACTGGTATTTGCCAGTGAAAAAATGCGAGGCTCTAAACTATGTTTTCAAGTAACCTTGCAGCATGATGAATGTGAACGATCCCCTCTAGCTGCCGAAGCAGCTCTTAGGTTATAAAGAAGACTTGATTCAGATGGAGTTTTAACTCCATCTGAATCTTAGCCTTCTTATCCAGGGACTTAGCCGCTCTTAACTCCCACTTATATAAGTGAGCCTTGGATTCAAAAATCCTTAGAGCGAACTTACTTCGAATTTTACAGACTGTTATCCTAACCAGAGGGCAGGATATTACAGGCTGTTAACGAGATAAGTGAGCCTTGGATTCGAAAATCCTTAGAGCGAACTTACTTCGAGTTTACAGACTGTTATCCTGACCAGAGGGAAGGGTATTACAGACTGTTAACGAGATGAAGATGGGAGTCTTAGAGCGGTTTAGTCATCGGATAAACCGCAAAAAAATAAACTGCCATACTTGGCAGTTTATTTTTTACGCATCCGCTGTCCTGTTTCTAAATAAATAACCCATTCCCCGATATTGGTAGCATGATCTGCAACACGTTCTAAATAACGTGCTACAAACAGTAGTTGGGTCGCTTGCTTTATATTACGGGGATCTTCCATCATATAAGTTAACAATTCACGGAATGTTTGATGGTAAATATCGTCTACCTCATCATCCGCAGCACACACCCGTTCCGCCAAGGCAATATCAAGGTTGATATAAGCTACCAAAGAATCCTTTAGCATCTTTTGCGCCATGGCTGACATTCGCGGGATATCTACCAAAGGCTTAATAAGTGGCTGTCCAGCAATACTTAGGGCAATTTTAGCTATATCAAAGGCATGATCTCCGACCCGTTCCAAATCTGTTGTAATCTTGAGCCCTGTACCTATAATTCTTAGATCTCTTGCCAAGGGCTGCTGTCTTGCAATCAAGACCATACACTTATCTTCAATATCACTTTCCATATTATCAATATAGTCATCCCCAGCCATAACCCGCTTAGCCATCTCTACATCTTGTGTTGTTAAGGAGGCTACAGCTTGCCCAATAGCCAGTTCAACACGATTTCCCATTTCTAAGATCTCATTTCGTAGCTCTTCGAGATCATGATTATAACTTTGTCTGGTACTAGTCATCCTTTAACCTCCTTTATTAACCAAATCGGCCCGTAATATAATCTTCTGTCCGCTTATCTTGAGGTCTAGTAAATATAACATCTGTCTTGTCATATTCCACCAGCTCGCCATTTAAAAAGAATGCAGTATAGTCCGATACCCTAGCAGCCTGCTGCATATTGTGAGTAACCATCACGATTGTATATTTTGGTTTTAACTCAGACACCAATTCCTCAATTTTCATAGTGGATATAGGATCAAGAGCAGAGCAAGGTTCATCCATTAACAGTACCTCAGGCTCAATTGCTAGTAACCTGGCAATACATAGGCGTTGTTGTTGTCCACCTGATATACCCATAGCTGAACTATGAAGTCGATCCTTGACTTCTTCCCACAGCGCCGCTCCTTGTAAGCTTTTTTCTACAATCTCATCAATTTGGGCTTTATTTTTCATACCATGAATCCGAGGGCCATAAGCAATATTATCATAAATTGACATTGGAAATGGATTGGGTCTCTGAAAAACCATCCCCACTCTTTTTCGCAATAATACTACATCTGTGTCCGGATGATAAATATTAAATCCATCTAATAGGACTTCGCCTTCTATTTTCACATTTGTAACTAAATCATTCATACGATTTAGCGTCTTGATAAAAGTCGATTTACCACAACCAGAAGGCCCAATTAAAGCTAATACACTGTTTTTCTCCACACCAAGAGATATTTTTTTTAAGGCCAGTGCATCTCCATAATATAATTTAAGTTTATTTACATGAATTTTATAATCCATAATACGTCCTCCTGTAATCTTGGGCTTTCCTACTGCTATAAAGAAATATACCACAAAATACAGTGAATTATTATTAATTTATTATTACGTTTTTGTTAAATTTCACTAAAGCGATAGCCTACGCCTCGAACCGTTTCTATCGCCTCTGCTACTTCCGGCTGAGTTGCCAGTTTTGCTCTTAAATGCCTCACATGTACATCTACAGTACGCGTGTCACCAAAGTATTCATAGCCCCATACTTTTTCAAGTAGTTGTTCACGGGTATAAGCTTTACCCACATTTGTAATAAATAGCTTTAGTAGTTCATACTCTTTGGGTGTCAATTCTAACTTTTCATTATCTAGATAAGCTACATAGCTGGCAAAATTCAAGCGTAATTTACCAACCGCCAATTCACCATCATGTACACTTTCCTTGTGGCTACGACGTAATACTGCTTTAACCCGGGCAACTAGTTCTCTTGGGCTAAATGGTTTAGTCATATAATCATCAGCGCCTAATTCTAAACCGACAATCTTATCCACTTCTTCATTTTTGGCTGTCAACATAATAATAGGAATACTTGCTGTGTGCTGTTGTCCCTTAAGTTTGCGGCATACTTCCATACCATCGATACCTGGAATCATTAAATCCAAGATAATTAAGTCCGGTTTATCGCTCCTAACCAGTTGGAGCGCTGTATGACCATTATCAGCCTTTAAAACTTGAAAACCTGCTTTATGTAAGTTAAACTCAATTAACTCTGCTATAGTAGGCTCATCATCAACAATTAATACATTACTCATTTTTACACTTCACCACCCTTAAAATAAAAACCAGGTTATAATAACCTGGTTTTTATTTATAAAATTTTATTGATTTACGATGTCTTTCAAGCCTTTACCAGCCTTGAAAACTGGGTTTTTAGATGCTGGAATAGTAATTTCAGCACCAGTTTGTGGGTTGCGACCTTTTCTTTCTTCACGTGTTTTCACTTCAAAAGTTCCAAAGCCAATGATTTGGACCTTATCTTGTTGTGCCAAAGCTTCCTCAACACTAACAAATAAAGCATTGATAGCTTTCTCAGCATCCTTCTTAGTCAAACCCGCTTTTTCTGCAACACTTGCAATTAACTCAGTTTTATTCACAAAAATAGCCTCCTTATGAAAATCGTTACGAATAGCTTATTCGCTATCATTTTTTTTATTCCTGTCTATTTTCTAAAAAAATACGAAAAAAACACGAATTTCTTTAAATTTTGTGCTTTTTTGCCTCTTTCCAGAGTAAATCGAGCTCTCCAAGTGACATTTTATCCCAATTATGGCCTTTTTCCTTCACTTCTTTCTCAATGTACATAAACCGCCGACGAAATTTGTTATTTGTAGTATTTAATGCTATTTCTCCATCAATTTTCAAAAACCTTGCCAAATTCACTACAGAAAATAATACATCTCCTAGTTCAGCTTCTATGTCAGCAGCTTGTCCCTCTGTACAGGCCTCCTTTAATTCCGTCAGCTCTTCATATATCTTGTCCCATATTGGTTCAATACAATCCCAATCAAAACCTACTTTAGCCGCTTTTGACTGCAACTTATATGCCCTCATGAGGCTAGGGAGCCCTTTTGGAATACCATCAAGTACAGAATGCCTGTCATGACCATGCTCCTGCTTTTTAATTGCGTCCCAATTAAGAACTACCTCGCCCGCATCCCGTACTTTAATATCACCAAATACGTGGGGATGACGGCGCACCATTTTCTCTGTAACTGTATCAATTACATCCTGCATTGAAAAGATCTTGGATTCTTCCGCTATGCGTGCATGAAACACAATTTGCAGTAATAAATCGCCAAGTTCTTCACATAAGTCATCTCCATTTTCTAACTCGATGGCCTCTAACACTTCGTACACTTCCTCCACCATATACCGTCTAAGGCTGGGGTGTGTTTGTTCAATATCCCAGACACACCCCTCTTTCGAACGAAGTTTTGCCATGACACTAAGAATCGGCTCTAAAGAAAAAGACTGACTTACTGCCGGACGATGAGGCACATACACACTTGTGAGGTGATCAATACCAGGCACCCTATCCAATTCAAATAAAGGTACTGTCAATAGTTGTTCATCAGGTAAGCCTAAATTCTTCACAACAACCACTTCATAATCATCAGGATAGTTTTCCATTAAGACCAATTTCGCTTCAGAAGCAACATAAGCATTATAGACCTGTGTTACCACCAAAGCTGTTGTCAATTCGGGCGGTATAGCTGCCAAATCGGCGGCATCAAGTACCGTGATACCTTCAATCGGATCTATGGCTAAACGCGTATATAGGACTTCTAAGAAACTCATCCCTGGCAATATGGTAATAGGTACATTTTGTTCTATCGCTAACTTTCTAATTAGTACGACAGTTTTTTCCGCCACAAGAGGGCTGCCTGGAACGGCATATACTACTTTTTTCCCCATTACTGCCTGCTTTATACATTCCTGGGCAATGGCCATATAAACCTCTTCAAAAGACTCTTTCTCTTCATAAATAGAATCATAACTAGTAAATGGTATTCCAAGCTTCACAAGTTCTGCGACTGTTGGATGTTTTGCGGTACGCAAAAGTAACGTTTCTGCAGTTCTTAGCTTTTCAAGGGTATCGACTGTAATAAGACCAAATGAACCTGGTCCTAAACCCACAATTGTAATTTCTCCCATGTTATCGCCTCATATTCATATTCTAAAATAAAAAATAGATTATTTTCGTAGTACACCTATTTTACTTAAAAAACCTGCTAATTGTAAACCAAATTTAGGTAACTTTTCAATATCCCGCTGCTGTATTCCTCCTAGTAATAAGAGAATAATACCATACATGCTACCACCTACACTGATAGAAGCAAGCGTCGCTGTTGTATTATCAAAGGTCTTAAGCATAACGCCATCATAGGTCAGTAGTACAATCACCCCCATCACAACCGCGGCAATCGCTGTTTTTACCGTATCTTTAGCATCAATGCTAAAGCCTACATAATGATATACAAAATATACATTTAAAAGAGCCCCTAAGGTAAAATCTACATTTGTCGCCCACGCTGCCCCTTCAATCCCTAAAGAAGGCATCGCTGTTAAGGTCCAACTTAACATGATCTTTACAATAGCAGCAACTACCATGTTAATAAGAGGAATGGCTGTATGCCCTAGTCCTTGTAAGACTCCTGTAGTCACTTGATGAATCCCTAGTAGTACAACACCACCTGATAATATGGCAATAGAGACACCTGCATTTGGTGTACCATAAAGCATTAAAGATATTGGTGTCGCCAAAAGATACATGCCGATAAAACTTGGTATTGTAATCAAATTGGCAATCCTCATTGCCATGGCCGTACTTTGATAGATTCGGTGGTAATTCTTAAGTGTAAAGGCCTCGGAAATGGCAGGCACTAAGCTAGATGACAAAGACCCTGTTAAAATCGTTGGAACGTTAATTAGCGCAATTGCCATACCTGTTAAATAACCAAATAACTCGGTAGCCTGTTCAATGGTATAGCCGGCAACCTCTAGCCTTGCAGGTACAATTAACAAGTCAATACTCGATACTACAGGAAGCATAATATTGGCTAATGATACAGGTAAGGCAAGTTTTATAATGCGAGATATAACCTTACTACTTGCTTCTTGTTTGATAATCGGCTCAGCAACTATCTTCATCTGTAATTCAATCCGATGTTGCCAGTAATAATACATTAGTACAATTAGCCCAGCTACAGCTCCAGGAGCTGCTCCAAAACTAGCGCCTGCCGCCGCATACTCAAGGCCAAGTGGCAATAAATAAAAAGCGAGAGCAATCATGGTTATTACCCGAAGCAGCTGTTCAAATATTTGAGATACGGCAGTCGGTGTCATCATCTGCAAACCTTGAAAATAACCACGATAGCTAGATAAAACAGTAACAAAGAGTATCGCTGGAGCTAATGCAGCTATAGCATAGTACGCCCGAGGATCCCGTATAAATTGATGTTCGATTAGCCACCCCGCACCAAAATATAATAAGAAAGTAAAAGTAACCCCTGTCATAATTAGTAAACCTAACGAAATACGAAATACGCGATTTGCCCCACGAAAATCAGATAACGCTACCTTCTCTGCCACAATGATAGAAATCGCTACAGGAATACCAGCTGATGAAACACTTAACGCCAAAAGATAAATGGGATAAGCCATCTGATATAATCCAATACCCTCTCCCCCTAATAGGCGAGACAGTAAAATACGGTTTACCGATCCAATTAATTTTACAATAACACCGGCAGCAGTTAAAATGAATGCCCCTTTTAAAAAAGTATCTTTACTCACCTATTTTCTTCCCTCCAGCATTCCCATTCGTATCATACTATACTTATTCTGAAGGTGCATATTATATTATAATAAAGTACAAAAATAGCCAATACTTCTTTTCTAAAAGAACAAATACAAAAAGTAGCGAACTGGTGTCCGCTACTTATGACTAACGCAAAAGTGATTTATGTTGCCATTTGTTTTGCAAGGAATCCTGCAGCAGTTTCTGCTAGCTTGACTTCCATTTCACTCATCTGCACTCCCTGCTGTTTGGAGCAAAGAACGACTGCACCAATGGACGTACCTTCAACAATAATTGGGGCAATGACTTCTGATGTAAATTTACATACTTCATCGTCATCACCTGCGTCAATAATACAGCCTTTACAACCTTTACCGTCAGTAAGATTGTTCAATACGATTGCCTTACGATCTTCCATTACTTTTTCCAATACAGAACCCAATGGCTTATTCAAGAACTCTTTCTTCGATGAGCCTGCGACAGCGACTATAGTATCTCTGTCTGCTATTAAGACAATATGACCTACAGCTTCATACAAGGAATCAGCATATTCCTTTGCGAAATCACCTAGCTCACTTACTGGAGAATATTTCTTAAGAATAACTTCCCCTTCTCGGTCAACATATATTTCCAGTGGATCACCTTCACGAATTCTAAGTGTTCGCCTAATTTCTTTTGGTATTACTACTCTACCTAAATCATCAATTCTTCTTACAATTCCAGTCGCTTTCACCAGTTTCCCCCCTTTTCTACAGTTTTTGTCAACTGATTTCAGTGATAGTATATATCCAACTTGATATTTTTATTCACACACCTTGTGTTAAAAAAACCTTCATCAAACAGTTGGAACCTTCGAACATAGAACAATCACTAGGGGATGGTCATTCGGAATTTTATATCTTTTTTTCAAGGAACTAATGTTTTAAATACTTTCACCAACCAGCCAATTAATGCCTCATTCGTAATTTGAGCCGTCTTTAGACGAATCCCTTCAGGATACATCATGACCCGATTGGGAAACGCATCTTTTAGAGCCATGATTTGAGCCGGTTCTACATGAGGCCGATCTATAAATGTGACTTCAATATAATTACTTTGCTGAATAACTGACCGAATGCCAATAGCTCTCGCTAAATTTTTAATTCTAACAACTTCTAGTAAGTTAACCACACAGGTGGGTGGTTCACCAAATCGATCTACCAATTCATCAACAAGATCTGAAATATGTTGGTCATTCCTACTGGCAGCAATACGTTGGTATATTTCAATTTTATGCATGGCATCACTAATATAGTCGCCACTTATATAAGCATCTATATTAAATTCTAGCACTGGTTCAATCGGTGCCTCGAATTTTTGTCCAGTTTTTAACTGTTGAACCGCTTCATCTAATAAACGACAATACATTTCAAAACCTACACTAACAATATGTCCATGCTGCTGCGCTCCCAAGAGATTTCCAGCACCCCTAATTTCTAAATCACGCATAGCAATTTTAAAACCTGCACCTAATTCTGCAAACTCCTTAATTGCTTGCAAACGTTTTTCAGCTACTTCTGTCAAAACTTTATCCTGTCGATAGGTAAAATAGGCAAAAGCCATACGGTGAGAACGTCCGACTCTCCCCCGCATCTGATAAAGTTGTGATAAACCAAATCGATCTGCATCATAAACAATAATGGTATTGGCATTTGGTACATCAAGACCATTCTCAATGATACTAGTGCACAGCAATACATCATCATTACCCTCATAAAAATCAAGCATAGCTTGTTCTAATATTTCTTCTGGCATTTGCCCATGAGCTACCCTAATTTTGGCATCAGGCAGCATTTCTGACAACCTACGATGCATTTTATCAATGGTTTGCACTCTATTATAGACAAAATATACCTGCCCACCTCTTTTTAGTTCCCGTTTAATTGCATCACGCATAACTTCTTCGTTATATTCCACTACATAACTTTGTACGGGGAAACGTTCTTCGGGAGGAGTTTCAATAATACTCATATCCCTCGCCCCTACTAATGACATATGTAGAGTCCGTGGGATTGGTGTAGCGCTTAAGGTAAGTACGTCAATGCCTGCGCTCCACTGTTTTAACTTTTCTTTTTGCTTGACCCCAAAACGCTGTTCTTCATCGACAATGAGCAGACCAATATCTTTAAAATTCACATCCGATTGCAATATACGGTGTGTCCCAATTAATACATCTACTTGGCCGTTCCTTAAGGCCTCAATAGTTGCACGTTGCTCTTTTGCACTACGAAAACGACTAATCACATCTACCACTGGCCCAAAACCGGCAAACCGAGCACTTATCGTCTGATAGTGCTGCTGAGCCAGCACTGTAGTCGGTACTAAAATCGCCACTTGCTTACCACCCATAACAGCTTTAAAGGCTGCGCGAACAGCAACCTCTGTTTTACCAAAACCCACATCCCCACATAATAGTCGATCCATGGGCTTCGCCTGCTGCATATCTGCTTTTATTTCAGTAATAGCACTTAATTGATCTGGCGTTTCTTCAAAAGGGAAAGCATCTTCAAATTCTTTTTGCCAAGGAGTATCCGCCTCAAAAGCGTAGCCAGATACGATCTCCCGTTTGGCATAGATCTCTAGCAATTCTTTTGCCATGTCCGCCACGGCTTTTTCTGCTTTTCCCTTGGCTTTTAGCCATTCGCTGCCCCCCATTTTATTTAAACGAGGTGCATCCCCTTCTGAACCAATGTACTTTTGTAATAGATTTACTTGATCTGTCGGAACGTAAAGTTTGTCTTCTCCAGCATAGCGGATGTGTAAGTAGTCTTTATGAACGTTGCCAACAACAAGGGTCTCTACTCCCACATACTTTCCAATACCATGATTGACATGTACAACATAGTCGCCAATCTTAATATCACGGAAGTAGGCAATTTGCTGCCCTTTACCCACTCTTGGACGAGGCTTTTTCTTTTGCCTGCCCATAATATCTTTTTCTGTAATGACGGCCATATGAGCCTGTGGCAGCTCAAAGCCTGCCGTTAATAAGCCTACGGTCACTAATACAGAGCCTTCCACTAGGGTAGGAATTGTTTCAGAAAAAACGGCATGAATGCCGTCCTCTACCAAACTGTGCTGAAGTGATAAGGCTTTCTCACTATTTGACATGAAAATAATGGTATATGATTTATGTTCCTGCCAACTTTTCAGTTCGGCGAGTAACATATCCATCTGACGTTGAAATGGCACAATACTTTTAGCCGTAATACTAACAATTTCATCAGGTTGGGTGTAAGGAATCTTTTGTAACATTAAAGATAGGTACATTACATTATAATGTTTCGCAACGGCTACTATATCTGACCAAGTAAACGTACTTTTCTTCAGTTCAGGATTTTCCTTAACCAACTTACTCATCTGCTCCCGAACGCGAGCAGCCTCATCAAATACTACGGTGGCACTAGGAGGCAAATACGATAAAAACACGGTAGGCGTTCCTGTTTGCTCTACTTCAGAAAGAGGCAAAATATCAACTTGCACCACAGGATGCATAGACCGTTGTGTTCCAGCATCAAATTCACGCAGAGAATCTACTTCGTCGCCGAATAACTCCAAACGAATTGGCACTTTATTGCTAATAGGAAATATATCTATAATTCCGCCTCTGGCACTAAATTGACCAAGTCCGTCTACTTGTTCAACTCGCTCATAACCAAATCGAACCAAGGATTCTAATAATTCCTCACGGATAATTTCTGTGCCGCTGGTTATTGTAATACGATTATTCTCAAAATGTTCTCGTGGTAACACTTTTTGGATTGTTGCCTCAGCCGTCGCTAAAACAATCAGATTTTCCCCCCGAATCATGCGTCCTAACACATCCATACGGCGGGCTGCTAACTCTACCCCTTTAGCAGCGGCAGTAAAGGTAATAATATCCAAAGCAGGCAATTCAAGAACAAGGGTACCAGGAAGTAATGTGGCAAAATCAGCGCGCAATTGCTCCACCGACTCCTGATTGCCAGTAATAATCACAGTAGGCCTTGGACTTAATTGATAGGCTGCAGCCAGTAATGCGCTTTTTTGCGCACCTGTTACGCCATAAATTTGGCTTTGGCTAGCAGTCATTTGATAAGCGGCAAGTACCCGCTTTATCCCTGGGTCATTTTTCATAATTTCAAATAAATTATTCATAGCACCTCATCCTACAATCAGAAAACTTTCATATTCTACTTATATCATGATATTTAAAACAACTAGTAATTACGGCTTTTATCACACCACAACCATGCCATGCAGCTCCCTTAGCCAGTCACAAGAGCGACAGGTAAAAAGGGGCTTTAGCTGTTGCTAAAGCCCTGGTACCTTACTGTATTATACTGCAAACAATTGAAATGTAATCCACCTTTTTTTTGCAAGCAAGTACGACTACCCTTAGTGCCTACATCTAAACTTAGTGCAGACGAAGATTTCTTAATGTAAAAACTCTTTTTGCTGCTTTTGAGGCAGCCCTTCCTCAAAAAACCCCATGGACTCTATACACTTATCACATAAAGAATGAACATACATGGTATTCTTCATTAAATCAACTTTTATTATATCTTGGCGTTCTTCAGCAGTCAAGCAATCAAAACCGAACTTAACTTCATCTACTTCATCTACCTCTATTGTATCGATAGCATCACCACAATGTTCACAACTATAATATATTTTCATGACTCATTTTCGCCTCCAAAATAATACGTAAAAACTTTATAGTTATAACTAGTTAGGAAGATAACCGAATCATTGTTACATTCCAAACTAAATGTATGCAACTGGCTACAAGGATTGCTAAGACCACGCTGCCACTCATATGTAAAATTAGAAGTGTAGATGCTCCAAAAACGGTGTGACCTACTACACTAAATAAAGCTGCAGATAACCCCCGCCCCAACTGGTCACAATACCAATCATAAGCAGCTTCCAAAATACCAAAAACAACATGGGTAACTAAAATATCAGCCGCCAAATAGTAAGAACAAAGTGTCTTTGTGATTTCTTCTACCAAAGGGCTATAACTAATGACAGCCTTAATGCCAATATACTGTATTAACACTTTATTTAATAAGAAACTCAAACCAGCCATTAAACAGCCAATCACATAAGCCATGATTACCTCTTTATATACAACTACAATGAGTCTATTATTACCGATATGGGTAGTCTTTATACAATCAGTAACGGCTAGGTTACCCTTCCCCCTTTTCCATAGTACTTCCTATCAATAGGATAACCAATGCCGCCGATATAGCCGTGACAACAATACATGCCCAAGAGCCAACTTGTTGTTTTAAAAAACTTGTTACCAACATTCCCACAACAGAACCAGCAAGACCAGATGTCAAAAAAAAAGTCACAGCACGAGGTGAATGCGTAGCTTGTAAGGTTCCATAGGATAGGATTGATGGATACAAACCAGCGACTGCTAACCCGAATAAGATTGTTAGGCAAAGTATCACTACGTAGCTTTTGCTAATAATAATGAAACTAGCAGCAGCAAGACCAATAAAGGCGCAGGAAATGATATAGCGGTAAAGAGATATGTATTTTATTACAATCCCTGTTATAAATCTACCTATCGCCTGGCATATATAAAAAATAGTCAGAACCAAACTTGCCTCCACAATATCTACTGACAAGTTCTCCCTAAGATGTACAACAATCCAATAGGTATAACTAAGTTCCAACATACAGTAAACTCCCAAAGCGATGCTAGTCCGATACATATTCGCGTTCCAACTTTCACTAGAGTTCGATTGCGCCACTTTTTCCAAAGAGCTTGCAGGAACTTTGGATAGGTTAGACTTAAAAAAATAAGCAAATAGAGCCAATGCTCCTAGTAACGTAAAGGGCGTTAAAAAAATCATTTCCCATTGAATGCCCCTCGCTAGCATAGAACCAGCCAAAGCGGGAGTTACCAGAGCACCTACACTATAAAAGAAATTTAATAAATTAAGTTGTGAGGAGCGTTTTTTTCCCTGGTAATTTTCAACAACGATCTCGTTACCAACAGCCGTCAATAGCCAATTGCTTAAACCTGTAAGAAATACCCCCATCCCAAACATCGTTAAATGATTAGAAACCGTAATTGAGACAACAGCCAATCCTCCACACAAAATCCCAACAAAAATAAGTCTGCGTTTTCCAATTGTCTCTAGCAAAAAACCACTTGCTAAGGCAGCTATCCCGCCCCCTATGATGCTAAGAGCAAAAACATAACCAATCATTGAAGTATCTACAGAATATTTCTTAGCAATCTCTATGATCATAACACTACCTAGAGGAGCTATGAGCCCCTGAAAGACAAAAATAAGATACGGCAGTAAAAGGTTTAAATCTAGATTCATAAGATCCCCCAAATAGTACATTTCGTTCACTTGGTCCTTCTCATTCTATTAGCATTTCTCAAAAACGCTATAAAATATTCTATTTCAACCATAGCACCAATTCACGTATATTTTCTTAAGCATCTTGAGAAGATTAATTGTTAATTATAGAATTCTTCGTTATAATTACATTATCTATATTGCTTATTCATGCAGAGGGGAATATTATATGAGCCTTATAAAAGAATCTTTTCTAACAATTCATCATATTTCTGAAGATGATATTATCAAGAGTGAAATAAACTGGGAGACGATAACAGATATTTTTCTTGATTTTAATAACTATAAATATGTGTACCAAACCCAGGCTGAATTTATCGCTAGTACACTAAGAACACACCCTAAAATACATTTTGTAAAATCTAGGGTCAAAGAATCAGAGCGGCTTATCGAGAAAATCATTCGCAAAACACCAACTAGAAAAGAATCTTATGGCAAAGATTTTCAGTTTACAGTTGAAAATTACAAGGAAGAAATAACTGATTTAATCGGAATTAGGGCGATTCATATTTTCAAAGAAGATTGGGATGATATCCATAATTTCATTACAAAGACTTGGAAAGTTATGGAAATTACCGCAAATGTTCGAGAAGGTGATGACACCCAGCGTTTTGAAGACTTAAAGATTAAAATCAATTCAAGAAAATCCGGCTATCGTTCCGTTCACTACTTGATAGAATTTTTCCCTACTAACCAAAAAGTAATTGCAGAAATTCAAGTACGAACAATCTTTGAAGAAGGCTATGGTGAAATCGACCATCAATTGCGATATTCTCACAAAGAAATCCCACAAATACTGGCTTCTAATCTTTTATTATTTAATCGTATCGCTGGCAGCTCTGATGAAATGGCATCCTTTATCAATCAACTGAATAAAAACCTTAGCGACATAAAAAAAGAATATGAAAAAACCATAACGACAAAGGATCTAAAAATAAAAGAACTAAAAGAACAGCTGAAATAACTAGGCATAAGAAAAACGCTACGCGTCCTTTTTGAACCACAAAGACACAAAGGTCACAAAGGGGTTCTATCCATTTCATTCCTATCTTCTTTGTGTGCCGCGATAGCGGCATTGTGTCTTTGTGGTTCAATCTTTTTAACTAGAAACTTATACTTTCTGATTCCTCAAAAAATAAGCTAAGAGCAATGTATTCGTCATTGCCCTTAGCTTATTTACCATTATTTATTATAGATAGTAATCAACAGCATATAGCTTTAATTTCTAAAAACTTTCTTCTACATTACCACTTTTATTTATTCTCATGGTAATACACTATAAGGATTAATCGGTGTACCATTTTTCCGCACTTCAAAATGAAGATGTGGGCCTGTAGATTCCCCTGTGTTCCCCATGTAAGCAATACTTTGACCTGCTTTTACGTACTCTCCATTTTCTACAAGAGATTCATTAAGATGCCCATAGTAAGTCGTATATCCTTGATCGTGCTCTATAATAACCAATCGACCATATCCACTCGACCAACCGCTATAGGTTACACGTCCCGAGCGAGCAGCGCGAACGGTTGTTCCAATATCATTCGCAAGATCAATACCGTCATGATGTCTCCCCCACCGGTAGCCAAAACCAGAACTTACGTCTCCTACTGTCGGCCAAATAAAACGATTACTAACACCGCCACGTGAGACCGGTGACTCAGCTCTTGCCAATAACCGTTCCGGCTCTTTAATTTTTTTACCACCAGGAATGAATAGATTCTCGCCAATCGCTAAATCTTCATCCTTTTTATCATTAGCCGCCATAATAGCAGCTACATCTACTTGAAACGTACTCGCAATCCTCCATAGGGTATCCCCCATGTCTGCACGATAGAGTATACCTTTTTGCGGTAAAATTACTAATTGATCTCCTGGATGAATATCAGTTCCTAAATTTTCATTTGCTCCCAGCAAAGTATCAACATCAATATTATACTGCTCGGCAATCACACCTAAGGTCTCACCTTCTTTAACAGTGTGGATTTTATTTTTAGGAACGCTTTCTGGCTGAGCTACTGTATTGGCTTTTTCCTCCGATTGAACTGTCTCTGCCTTTTGTTCTATTGGTTGGTTCTTAGGGGTTTTACCCGCAAAAAAAAGAAGAGATCCCACACAAACAAAAGCTGCCAACATATATAATAATCTTGATCGTTGTTTTTGTATCCAAATCAAATTCACATCATTACCTCCACTTTTTTATGAAAAAAAAACATAAATATAACATAGAAACTTTCTATATTATATTCACATAATATATCATAAGCACCAATTATAGTATTTATGCATACGATTTGTCCATACCATAGATAACAAGGTAAAGTAATTCTACGGATTGGCCTAATTTCGAGTGCCTACCTTAAGAAAAACGCTAGCGGGTCCTTTAAAAATAAAAACATTTGAAACGCAAAGACACAAAGAGTTTGAAGAACACAAAGTTAATATTCTCTTCGTATTATCTTTGTGTCTTCGCTTCTTCGCGTTTCAGTGTTTTTACTCCAAAAACTTAGACACCCTGATACTACAAAAAGGGACTTGGCCAATGCCAAGTCCCTTTTTATAAATAATAGTACACCTAGCAAGAAACCTATTTCTATGCTCGTTTAATGGAAAAAGGTTTACGGTCAAATTTATGAATGGCATCGACAAAACGCACAGTACCAGTTTTATAACGCATAACAATAGAATGGGTCCGTGCACCGCCACCAAAATAGCGCACACCATTTAATAAATCACCTTGGGTAATAGCGGTTGCAGCGAAAAACACATCCTCGCCTTTTACCAAATCATCAATCGTCAATACTTTATTAATATCCATAATACCCATCGTTTTAGCCCGGGCAATCTCTTGTTCATTTTCAGGGCGCAAAATACCTTGCATATCGCCACCTAAGCATTTTACCGCAGCAGCTGCGATAACACCTTCTGGCGCACCACCCATACCAATCATCATATGAACGCCTGTGCCTTCAATACATACGTTAACAGCCGGAGATACATCACCATCTGTAATTAGCTTGATTCGCGCGCCAGCACTACGTGCTTCTGCAATAATGTCAGCGTGGCGAGGACGATCTAGAATAACAACTGTCAAGTCTTCTATTTTACGCTCTAAAGCAGTCGCTACTGCCTTTAAGTTTTCAGTAACCGATGCCTTAATGCTTACTTTACCGGCACACTTAGGCCCAACGGCAATTTTATCCATATACATATCCGGGGCATGTAAAAGACCACCGCGGGATGCAATGGCTAGAACTGCAATAGCACCAGGTAAACCTTTGGCAATTAAGTTTGTTCCTTCTAGAGGATCAACTGCGATATCTACATCAAGGCCACCACCGCCAACGTCTTCCCCAATATATAGCATTGGAGCCTCATCCATTTCCCCTTCGCCAATAACAACTTTACCATTAATATTAACACTATCAAAAGCTGCACGCATTGCGTCAACAGCTGCCTGATCGGCTAAGTTTTTTTCCCCTTTACCCATCCAACGTCCTGAGGCAATCGCCGCGGCTTCTGTTACACGGACAAATTCAAGTGCGAGTTCACGATCCATTTAGCAACATCTCCTTTTAAACAACAATTATATTTTCTATTAAAAAGCAATAAAGAAGACCCGGCCTATGCCAAGTCTCACTTATCCTTACTTGGAACCCAATTTTAAACTCATTATCTTTGAAACTATAAATTTGCGTTTTTCCAGTCTTCTAGAAATCTTTTTATCCCTGCATCCGTTAAAGGATGCTGAAGTAAACTAATAAGCACTTTATAAGGTACAGTAGCAATGTGTGACCCAGCCAAGGCGGATTGGGTAACATGAATCGGATGGCGCACGCTTGCAGCAATAATCTCTGTTTCAATATCATGAATAGCAAAAATATCAGCTATGGTTTTTACTAATTCAATACCATCCTGACCGATATCATCTAGCCGGCCAACAAAAGGACTAACATAAGAAGCTCCGGCACGAGCGGCCATAAGGGCTTGATTCGCAGAAAAGATTAATGTAACATTCGTTTTAATCCCTTCACTTTTTAGAGCCTTTACTGTTTTAAGCCCCTCCATATTTAACGGGACCTTAACAACCACATTGTCTGCAATAGCTGCTAACTCCCGTGCTTCTGGCAACATATCTTCAAAAACAGTACTAATGACTTCTGCACTAACAGGGCCGTCAACTAGTCCACAAATTTCTTTTATAACTTCTTTTATATTTCTTTTTTCTTTTGCAATTAAAGAAGGGTTTGTCGTAACTCCAGCTACAACCCCTAAGGCCGCAGCGTCCTTAATTTCATTAAAGTTTGCTGTATCAAGGAAGAATTTCAATTTAACTACACCTCATTTCTTTATTTTGCTTCTTGTGTAAATTTTTTATAACCTGACTCACAATATATTCTAATGTTTACGACGTGAACGGCGCGGTGAAATAATTTCAATAGAATCTAATGCTTCCACACAGGCCAAATCTTTTTCACTTTGGGCTGGAATAAGAAGATGCCCACCACACTGGGCACACTCTAGTTCAATACCTTCAGGCAGCAATTCGGCGCCAATCGCGCTACTACCGCAACGGCAATAAACTTTTCCTTTTTCGGCAATATCATGTATCTTATTTAAGGTTTCAAACATAACTTGCGGATTTTCAATATAGTCATCATACTCATCAATATCCATACCAAGAGACATCTTTTCAAACTCTATTTTATTTTTATCAATCGTCTCTGCAATAAATTGCCGCGATCCCATAAACCCAAGCTCAAAATTTTCCTGTACACAATATATTTTATCCATAGAAGCACGCCAAAAGCGATTGCTGTCAATACAAACAACATGATTAGTTTGGCATAAAACGCAAGGGATGTCCAATAAACACTGACGTTCGCCAACACTAGTAATGGAGGCTTGTAACTGACCACAACTACATAGAAGCTTTCTGCCAGTCGTGTTTTTCAGATCAAATCTTGAAATATCATGCATGTGCAATTTGCCACAACGCGGACAATATAAAGCTAGTGTTGAAACAGTGTTAATAATCATATACATCCCCTCCTCTCGCTATTGATTTCGCCAAACAATAAAAAATTCCTGCCTCTATTTGAAAAACCCGCTTACCGTCTTTTCTAAATAAAACACCCAAAGACTGTACTTTGGGTGTAGAAACTGTTTCAATTAGCCGATCTTTAATTCACATTCCTTACCACTACCAAATATTAACGTACTAATCATAGAACATAAATCAATAATATCAAAAGGTTTCGTAATATATGCGTAAGCACCTAGTTCTTTGGCAGTATTGACCAGTTCCAATTCGCCATATGCTGTCATCATAATCACTTTATTAGCTTGGTTTAATCTTTTGAGCTCACGGAGTGTTTCAATTCCGTCCATGCCTGGCATTTTCATGTCCATCAAAATCAAAACCGGGTTAACCTCTTTGACTTTTTGTAAGCCTTCATAACCATTTGCAGCAGTATGTACTACATATCCTTCTTCAGTTAAAACTTCCATCAACAATCTTCTAATTCCTGGCTGATCATCAACAACTAATACTGTATGTGTGATATTAGACATCCTTCGCCTCTCCTCATTCCTTTTTACTCGTTTTATGCTCTATGTTATATGTCTATTCGCACAATAGCAAAAATATCCTCCTATTTGCTGGAAAAATTAGGATTTAATCTATTTTTTTTTAAATATTTTTTCTTTTATGACACGAAACTTTGATATTAGCTTATATGCTAGCTCATTATGATAGATTTTCAAAGTATATACGGCAGATTTATCGTCTACTGCAAAGAAAATATCATTATATGGTGTAGGTAAACCCCAAGTACTATAGATTGGCTGTCCATTTTTTAGCACACTGATACGATAGGCACTGTCACGTAGATATAGAGGATATTTCACCCCTACGTTATGGATATGATTCCCATCTGCAGGGATATCATGCCCCAAAATGTGGATTGCATACTCGGCAACCCCATATTTATCTGACTGCCTTTGACCATAAATAGCCAGTAATTCTGGTGTATAGTAATCCAAATAAGCCTCCACCAATTCACTGGCAGTCCCAAAAGCGAGTAGCCCTCGGGAAGCATATTGATCTTTTACATAAGATAAATGATCATCTAATGCCTGGAATTGCCCACCTTCTAGACTTTTCCAATCCCCTTGTCCCATCATAAACATGGCGTGGGTAAATCCTACTATACTATGAATTCCAGGCTTTACGTCCCCACTACTAGTAGTAAAGTACTTCATACCTTGGTCAGTTTTTTGATTCATCACTGTAGCACTTTGGCTATCATAGGCAATCGATTCCCTCGGTGTGGGACGAAACTCTACAATTCCTAGTGAACTAATGTCCTTGCCTGGGGTGTTAATATCATCAGGGGCAGCAAAGTAAATTTCTTGTCCGTAATCACCACTTGTCAGGCCACCTGCATTACCATCAGCATCACTTGAACCCCACAGCCCTGCCTTTTTAAATGCATTGGTACTCATCGCTTCTTCTGCACTACCATTACCAAAATCGAAGGAACCAGCTCTCGCTGTTAGGAGTTGCCCTTGCGAGGAACTCGCTGCAAGTTGATCTAAAATACGTTGATATTCGTATAACATGCCTGCCCGACTATTATAATCACTAAAATCACCTTCTGTAGTGATAGAATGAGCCCAGCCGTGTTTCAAATGATTGGCCCACAAACCATCAACTGACCCGTTATAAGACAATACATTACCAGGTAAATAGGGGTCATAATCCGTATGAAAATGAATTCCATATTCATGCCCTTTTTCAGTTTCTCGTAGTACGGAAGCTTTAATATCTGCTACTACCTTAGGCCACTCCCCTGTCTTGGATTGACCTGCCGCCCATTCGGCTGCCTTTACAGCAGGCCAAGCAATGTAATGGGTCCACTTTGCACCATGCCTTTCGGCGATTTTATCGATAGCTTCGGCTTTATTTACCATTTGGCCTCGAAATTCCTCTGGCTCCAGCCAACTATCAGAATTTCCCCAGGCTTTTGCATAACCAGCCCCATCAATAGGCTCTAAGTCTTCCGTCATTACATAAAACACTTTGCCCGGTCTTGTATCTCTTACAGTAACTCCGACCTTCGTCTGTATATTTTTACCATTTATACTAAACTGTACAGGCCAAACTTGATTTAAGTTTACTGCATCTGGCCTTTGTGCCCTAACCTGAAAACTAAGATGTCTCTTTTCTCCTGGTACTAGTTGCTCTACAACTTGCACCTCTGGACTTATGGCAATCACACCATAACCAAAGGGTTCCTGTAGCAATACTTCCACAGAAGGAATGAGATTTTGCGTTATATTCTCAATATCCATCTCAATTGAAAATACATCTCCCAAATTAGCTGTGTATTCTACCATCTTTGGTATGATTCTTACTGCTTTCGTACTATCTATACCTGCACTAAACTGGGTTATCAGAGCGTGCTGCCCTTCACTCACCTCTACACTCAGTCGATACTTTGCCACACCTGCCAAAGCCTCAGGGTTCAGGCTTCTTAAGATATCGGGAAAAGAGTAGGTTTCTTCTAACCAGCCACCTTGATAATTATTATTGTAACGAATATCCTGCCACTTACTTTGTCCCGTTTCCGGAGGAATCTTCCCTGTAAAAACAGACCCCTTTTCTCCAAGAATATTTCCTTTTTGATCAAGGGCCGCCAGTCTAATCCGTCCGCCACCTTGCGTAGATAAAAATTCCAAGCGCATATGAGCAACAGACGCATCATTTGCCTCAATCTCTACGAAGTATTCCATAGAACCATTGCTTCCTGCTGCTAGTTCCAGTATATTTGTCCCCTGTCCTTCATCCTTCAAAATCCGGTACGAATTTCCTGCACCCTGCTGCAAAAGTTGATTGGGAAGTCCCCATTTTATTGCTTCATCTGCTATAGCAGTACTGAGCCCCGCTTTAAAAGTCAAAGGCTTCTCAGTACACCCTCCTAGCATAACTGCTAGAAGCAGCATTATGACTATAAATTTACCTCTCATTTCATCCTACCCTTTTTTTATCGATCTACAACCACATTGGCATCTGAATCAACGCACTGCTAATAAAGGTAAAGGCAACCGCACCTACTAATACCATAATCAGCATTGGCGTAACAAGTACGAGCACAGCTTTGGCTGTAGAAAATTGATACACTTCTTTAATTGCTACGATGTGTAAAACAAATGACCAACTCAAAATTAGGAGCGCTACTAAGGCCATCATTATACTCTTAAAATTAGCTGGTAATAAAGCCGCGAATACCCACAATGGCACAATAAGTACGGAGGGAAAATAGGCAAAGCCTAAAGCGGAAAATAAGCCAACAGCTGTGCCTCTACCCCCAAAGAATTCTGCAATTAAATGCCACACGGCAGTTCCTATAATCCATAGCATAAGACTGGCAATTATCTTAAACCCGATTACTAAGTGAACTAGGGCTGTCACACTAGAAGCCTTTAATCCAAAATACAAGGCCCATAAAGGTATTAATAGACTAAGAAAAAACACAATCAGAGATTGACTAATATTCTTCTTATCGGCAATAACCCTCATCCCCATCTTGGGCTGAAATAATACATCATACATAATATCAAATATATTACCCATTTACTTCACCTGCCATTTTTCTGGCGAAGCTTCCAAAGGAATGCCAGAACTTAACTCATTTTGTGCTTTTTTAAACAAAAACTGTTCTAGCAAAGTACTTACCTTTTCACTAGGTCCAAAGAGCATTTGCCAAGGGGTTTGTTTGCCAAGCTCCTTTATTTCTGGTTTTCCCACAATACCCGCCAACTGTGCGGCCCCATCAATGGCATCATACATATTGCCTAATTCGTCAACCAAACCTAATTGCTTCCCTTGATTTCCTGTATAAATACGTCCATCAGCTAACTTCCGCACCTGGTCCTTGTCCATCTTACGCCCTTCAGCTACAACTTCCACAAACTGATTGTAAATATCATTCACCATAGTTTGAATGATTTCTCGCTCTTCCTGTGTCATTTGTCGTTCAGGAGACATAATATCTTTATGAGGACCACTTTTAATTTTCTCTTGATAAATACCAACTTTTTTATATAACTCTTCCCAATTTGCATAAGGCATATAGACTCCGATACTACCGGTCATCGTTGTAGGATTTGCATAAATTTTATCCGTACAAGCTGCCAGCCAATATCCTCCCGAGGCTGCAACATCCCCCATAGAAGTCACCACTACTTTACCTTGAGCCCGCAGTTTTTTAAGTTCTTCTCCTACTTCTTGAGAAGCTGCTGCGCTGCCACCTGGACTATTAATCCTGAGAACCACAGCTTGTACGTCTTTGTCATCTCTTGCTTCATGGATTTGCTTAATGACTTGGTCGGTACCACCTTGTTCAAAAAGTACAGTGCTTTGCCCTCGACCGCCTAAAATAACACCTTCAACGTGGATGATGGCGATTTTACCAGAATGATTTGCCTTTCCCCGTTCCTTTGCACTGTTTGCCATAGATGCTAAACCGACAAGGGAAAGTACTACAAATATGCCAATTACAACCATAACTGATTTTTTATACATGAGGATCCTCCTTATTGTCTAACCCTAATACTGTAAGTCTATAGGTATAGGAAAAAGCAACTGTCGACAAATCGTCCAACAGTTGCTTCTTTCTACTTCTTGTTGCTCAGAGCAGCCTTTACAAATTCTCTGAATAAAGGATGAGGATTGGTTGGACGTGATTTCAGTTCTGGATGAAATTGAGTACCAACAAACCATGGATGATCCTTCACTTCCACGATTTCTACCAAACGACCATTAGGTAAAGTTCCACCGATCACAAGACCAGCCTGGGTAAGCTGCTCTCTGTAGGCATTATTGAACTCCCAACGATGACGATGACGTTCATAAATAATCTCATCTTGGTAAGCTTGCTGAGTCAAGGTACCTTCTGATACCTTACATGGGTAAACACCTAGGCGCATAGTTCCGCCTTTTTCTTCAACAGCCACTTGTTCTGACATCAGATCAATCACAGGATAATTTGTCTCACCATTAAACTCTGTACTATGAGCATCTGCCATTTTACATACATTACGAGCAAACTCAACAACAGCACATTGCATTCCTAAGCACAATCCGAAAAATGGCACCTTGTTTTCTCTGGCATATTGGATGGCTTTAATTTTGCCTTCCACACCCCGATCGCCAAAGCCGCCTGGTACCAAAATACCATCAACACCCTCAAAGCACTTTTTAAGATCCACAGCCTCGTCTTCAATTTCTTCTGCATTGATCCAGTGAACCTGGATGGATGTATCATTAGCAATGCCGGCATGTCTTAATGCTTCTGCTACACTTAAGTATGCGTCAGGTAAAGCTACATATTTACCGACAATAGCAATTTTAACAGTATTGGTAGGGTTAATAATCTTGTGAACCATTTTGCGCCAGTCAGCCATATCTGCATCGCCAGCATCTATTTTAAGCTTTTCTAAGACAATACGATCAAGACCTTGCTCTTGTAACATCAAAGGAACTTCATAAATACTTGACGCTGTTTTATTTTGAATGACTGCATTGGAATCAATATCACAGAAAAGTGCTAATTTATCTCGCATATCTGGAGAGATATCATATTCCGTACGACAAACAATAATATCAGGAGTAATACCAATACCTCTTAGTTCTTTTACACTATGTTGAGTAGGTTTAGTTTTTAATTCTCCTGCTGCAGCAATGTAAGGTAATAATGTTACATGAAGATAAAGTACATCATTGCGCCCTACTTCTTTTTTCACCTGGCGAATTGCTTCTAAGAAGGGCAGACTTTCAATATCACCTACAGTGCCGCCAATTTCAGTAATAACAACATCTGCATTATCTTCTTTACCTACACGGTAAACACGATCTTTTATTTCATTGGTGATATGAGGAATGACTTGGACTGTACTTCCTAAATAATCACCTTTACGTTCTTTATTAATAACAGACAAATATATTTTTCCTGCTGTCACATTGGAACTTTTGCTTAAATTAATATCAATAAAACGTTCATAATGACCCAAATCCAAATCTGTTTCGGCTCCATCGTCCGTAACAAATACTTCACCATGTTGATAAGGACTCATGGTTCCTGGATCAATATTTATGTAGGGATCGAATTTTTGAATGGTAACCTTCAGTCCGCGATTCTTTAATAACCGCCCCAATGAAGCAGCAGTAATACCTTTACCAAGTGAAGATACAACCCCCCCGGTAACAAATATATATTTTGCCATAATCTTAATTTCCTCCTAAAATGCCTTTAACAGTTCTATTATTTATACGCCCATATTTAGTTCAAGTACGCCAATCATTTTATCCTTACTAAAGGGCAGTGTCAAGTATTTATTCTCGCTCACCAGGCTCTGTTGAAGCTGCAACATATTCTTGCTGGATTTCTTCAAAAAGTTTTTCTCGGCGAGATGAAAAAGAACTAGTTACACTCTCGTTTTCATCATTGGAGTGAGCGCTTAATTGTTGAGGCGACCAGTCCATAAGACCCCACATACCTTTTCCCATATGAACAAATCGGCTATCCATATTGATTTGTGTATGCACTTCGGACATGGCATGAGCCAAAGAATGAATTCTGCGTCCCTTAAGCTCTAAAACCTCTGTTATTAAATCTCTAAAATACATAGAGTGTCCTGTTTTTTGCAAAATTTTATAAGCCAATTCTACCTCTGAGACTTGTTTCATCATTTCTGTCATATATTTATTCCTTCCGCACTTAGCGTCTAATTTGTATTTTTATTTAAACACCAGTTTAACTTATTTTTGCTGGTATTATTCACCAAGCAAGAGGAAACTCCTCTTTTAATATTGCTTTAAATGCTACATTTTCTCTGGAGCACTGATTCCTAAAATATTGAGTGCATGACGAATGGTTGTTTGTACAGCCAAGGCTAAACCCATTCGCGCTAATTGTAAATCACGATCCACACCCTTAATACGGCATTGGTTATAAAAAGTATGAAATTGTCCTGCTAAGTCATGTACGTATCGAGCAATACGGTGTGGTGCCCGTTCTTTTGCTGCATCAATTATTTCTTCTTTGTATTCACCCAACTTTTTAATCAAATCGATCTCACATTCCGTTGTTAGGAAATTTAATTTACTATAATCAATCTCACCAAGCGTGATACCATCTTCTGTAGCTTGACGGAATATGCTAGCAATTCGTGCATAAGCGTATTGAATATAATAGACTGGATTTTCGTTTGATGTAGATTTCGCCAAGTCAAGATCAAAATCCAATTGGCTATCAAGAGAACGCATAATAAAGAAGAATCTTGCAGCATCTGTGCCAACTTCTTCAATCAGTTCTGTTAATGTAACACTTTGACCTGTGCGTTTTGACATCTTAACCAATTGACCGCCTCTGTATAAACTCACCATTTGTACAATTAGAACTTCTAATTGTTCAGGAGAATACCCCAAGGAGCCAATAGCAGCTTTCACACGGCATATGTACCCATGATGGTCAGCACCCCAAATATTAATGAGTTGCTTAAACCCTCGCTCTAATTTATTGCGATGATAGGCAATATCAGCAGCTAAATAAGTAGGAATTTTATTATCCCGAATTACCACTCGGTCTTTATCATCCCCATAGGCTGTGGATTTTAACCAAAGAGCCCCATCATGTTCATAGATAGAACCATTATCTTTTAGAACTTGACAAGTCTTTTCTAATGCACCATTTTGATGCAAGGTACATTCGCTAAACCATACATCAAAGTATACATTAAAAGAGGCTAGATCAGCTTTTAGCGCCGCTAATTTTTCCTGTAATGCGATTTCTTTAAATTTGGTTAATCGTTCCTCTACAGAAAAGGCCAGATAGGCATCTCCTTCTCGATCAATAATACCTTTAGCCGTGTCAATAATATCCTCACCATGGTATCCATTTTCGGGAAAATCAACTTCCTGACGTAAGAGTTCTAAATAGCGAGCATGAACAGATGCAGCTAAATTATCAATTTGATTACCAGCATCATTAATATAGTATTCACTCGCTACATCATAACCTGCAGCTTTTAATAAATTAACCAATGCACTTCCGACTGCTGCGCCACGTCCATGACCTACATGAAGTGGTCCAGTTGGATTTGCGCTGACAAATTCCACCTGAATTTTTTCTTTCCCACCAGCTTGGCTGTTCCCATAATTTTCACCCTGAGTTAACACATCTGCCAACATAGTATATAACCAGTCTGTTTTTAAATAAAAATTAATAAAACCAGGACCAGCAATAACGGCTTTTTCCATCCATGTTTCATTCATTCGTTCTACAATGGCCTCGGCAATGACCCTTGGATTGGTTTTCGCTCCTCTAGCTGCCTGCATTGCAAAATTCGTAGCAAAATCACCAAATTCTTTTTTAGGTGGCACCTCTAAGATAACTTGAGGTAACTCATGATCTGCAAATACACCATCAGCAATGGCTTTATGAGCTGCTTGGTAAATTGCCGTCTGCAATAAATCTTTAATATCCACGTTTGCTTTCCTCCCGTATGCTGATAGACAAGGTATTAGCGCTTTGCCATTGTCCGTTCATTTCTAATTCATAACTAATATCTAGATCTTTAATTCCAGTAATACTATCTGAGGTTATCTCCAGGCTGTTTGTCACTATACTCATTTGCATAGTACCATAAGGCGTAACATATGCGCTACGGCTTTTTTCGCCCAACCGAAAGTCTTGTTTATGCTCTACGCTGCCCGTTCTTACTAGTGTCACCTGTTTATCGTACACTTTTAGCATTGTGGTGACACCTTCAAGACCTGATATTTCGCTATCTTTATACAAGATATAGTTTACACCATTTTTACTATAACAGCGACCTAAAGTGATCAGTTCAATCCGTGATTCTTCCTTTTGCTCATCCTTTTGTGTGCCAATTATCGTAACTACAACATTTTTCATATTATCTCCCTTGTCAACCTGAAATATATTATAGCGTACTCAGCAAATATTGCAACTAAAGGTGACGATTTTATCATAAAAAAATATAGCGCCTCCTGCCTGTGCTTACCAGACAAGCGGCGCTTTTGCAGATAATAGTCTGTTATACAGCTCGCGCTCTATTACTATAGTATGTAAAAGAATGTCTAAAATATGTTTTTTTAGCCTGGCATCAATTTATCATTCATTTCTTTCAAAGGCCGCTACCAAATCAGCAGAAGATGTTTGTACATCCTGTACGACTTTAATAATATCTTGCATTGTCCCTGCTTGCTTATTGGAAATTACAGCAGACTGATTAATACCATCAATCACTTTTTGAATGGACTCTTGTATCTCTTGCAAAATTTTATTGATATTTTCGGTTGCATCGGCACTATTTTGAGCTAGGTTTTGCATTTCTTGTGCTACAACGGCAAAACCTCTACCATAATTCCCCGCCCTAGCGGCTTCAATAGAAGCATTTAAACTCAATAGCTTTGTTTGGGTAGCAATTTTACGACTCATATCAAGTATCTTGCCTGTGTCCTTTACCCTTCTAACTGAGTCATGAGAAACATTTACTACGCTTTCCGTATTGGCAGCCAATTCTTGAGAAGATGCAGAAATACCTTCGATAGCAGCAACAGCCTGTTCTACATTCCGCGAAACAGCGTGGGCGACTCCCTGTACAATTTCGATTTGTTTTGCCTGCTTTAAGCGACTACTAAGCAAAGCTACCACAACCTTAGCGATGGGACGGACATAATCTAACTGACCAGCAATTGCAAAAGTACCCACCCTCTGTCCATCTACCTCAATTGGATAATTTTGCCCTTCCTTTAAGGTTGGATTTTTTTGCACATCTGCCGTAGTTACTACATATTCATCCAAATGCCCACTAAGGATTTTTTGTGACCCTTCGTGTTTTGTTCCAAGTCGTTTTCCACCGTCAGAATCCCCGACAATCATAGCATCTTGGTTACAAATGATGATATGATAGTTTGTATTTTGATAAATAAACTGAGCTAAAGAGCCTGCCATTTCCGAGGTTATTATATAGTCAGCCATTGTCGCCATCTCCCTTTTGCTGCCGGACCTTCTTTATCTCTATTTTTCAGCATCCGATAGTAAGTTATCTATAATAAGTTCCATAAGAACGCATTAATTCCTGCTAAAGATTTACAATTTAACCAATCCTTTTCTCCAAAACACCAATTTTTTCTAAACCTCTCTAGCCAAAAGTTAAGAGATAATAAATCTGTTGAAACCTATTTATTACCTAATCGATCTTATAAAATGCCGTAGCGCCGCAATCCCTTTTAAAAAGGAACTGCGGCGCCTATATGGATGAGGTGCCATATGACTGCCTCTCCACTATTAGTATATACATACAGTTTTTAAAAAATTACTTTAAATCCGCTTCTTATTGCCACAATTTTATTACATCTGCTCCGACATAATAAGCTTTTACAATATCCTCTGCTGTTTTCCCTTGCTCTGCGTAAGTATAGGCCCCCCATTGACACAGCCCTACACCATTACCCCAGCCCATGCCCTTAAATACAAAATTTTGACCATCATAATTCATTTCTGTAATTAATGTGGATCGCAGCCGATCATAGCCGACTGCCTTTCTAAATTCAGCACCAAATATTTTTTGATTTCCTGCGCCTATGGTCAGGATACGGCCTGAAGGTCCTTTTTCTAAAATCCTAATATCTGCCGGATTACCACGGTAACCTATGGCAGCTGCTACTTCATTACCAGGTATCTTGACTTCCCAGTTTTTTTCTTTTTCTGGTGCGTATTGAAAACACTGATCCGTCACGGGCTGAAAATAGGGCGTAGGCGTCGGAATCTCCTTCGGAAAACTCTCTTCCTTCGTGGCGGCAATTTGCCCATTACATGAGCTATAGATAGCGTTTATTAGACCACCAGCATATACCAATACCTGCCCACGAGTACGACGTACTGCTTCTCTGACATTTTCATTAACAAGTTCAGGTGCATAAGCTTGTAGCTCTTCCTTTGAGGTACTAACATCAGCATGGTGCAAGCGCCTAATTGTGCCTGCTTCAATTGCATGAAGGGTTAGTGTCCTTGAGGTAATGGCTTGCGCGGCTAACGCTTCTATCGGCCAATTTGGCTCCATTTCCCTAGCCAGAACCCCCTCCAAATATTTCTCTAACATCATCCTATCTACATAGCCTTTATCTGCAATCCATACTGTAATGGTAGGTTCATTTTTATAATTGTTAACATTTAAAAGCTCTACCCCTGGTATTGGCTCAACTGGGCTGGGTGCCGGAACTTCCGGTGCAGGTTTAGGAGCTGGCGAAGGCAAAAAAGAACATCCCCCTGCTAATATGACTAACACTCCAATCGCTAATAATAACTGCTTCACTCTATGTTTATTTTCCATTCACTCCACCTCAGTCATAGTATGAAACAATACCTATGACACTATACCCAGTTGATCAGATATAGGAATATTATTAGTTTTTTTAGAGAGCTAAAAAGAAACCACAGATGCACAGAGAACACAGAGGGCATATCCCATTCCCCTCTTCTCTGTGTTCTCTGTCTCTCTGTGGTTCAACCGTTCTCTTCTGCGTATACTATTTTTTATTTAGCCACATAGGGAACGACTAGTGGTCCTAAAGGTAATACGGCAATACTAGCGTCTGGCCCGTATTTTTTTATCAAATCTGCTAATGTCTTTTCTATGCTTTCAACTGGATGCAGCATGCAATCCACTACGGTCTCCTTGTCAAGGGAGGAATACAAGTAACAATCCGCTTTCACTTGTATCATAGCTAATGCTTGTGCCTCCCATTGATCAAACATAGAAAAAGAAGGATCGTTGATCATATCTAATAAGTCTTGAGGCGTATTACGCATCTTTAAGATAGGACCAAAATTACCGTGACTAGGAAGTCCATCGGAACATTCTGCAACACTAATAATGCTGCCGCCCTCTTTTACGATTTGCGCCCCTGCACTCATACCTTTTACAGTTTGATAAAGGTTTTGATCCAAAGGATAACCAGCATTAGTCGTAATGACAATGTCAAAGGCGTTATCAACAGCAACCATAGAATGGCTCTTTACAAAAGCGCAGCCTACACGATGGGCCTCAATAACATCACCCGCAAATACATTAGTGATTTCTTTATCCCCATTCAAAGTAACATTCAGCATAAACTCAGGTTTTGCCATCAAGCAGTTTTGAGTAGCCGCATCTTGTACGCCATTTCCTTCAATCACGCCCCATGTACTCTTAGGGTTGCCAATCATCTCGGCATTATGAAAGTCTTGAATGGTTTTTATACCAACGATTCCAGGATTGATACCTTTTGGACCTCCAGAAAAGCCTGCAAAGAAATGAGGTTCAATAAATCCAGTTACAATTTTAAAATCAGCTTCTACATAGGTTTTATTTAAATAAACTTCAGAACCATAACTATTACGACCAACATGTACTAGCTGTTCATCATCAAAGGCTTCATGGTTAATAACTTGAATGGTATCTACCACTTCCTGACCTAACATGCTAATCAATTCTTCTCTTGTATTATGCCGATGACTCCCTAATCCATTAATGACTACAAAATTCTCCTTGGGGACATGAGATAATTCTTCAATCAGCCAAGGTACTAATTTATGATTAGGAGTTGGTCTTGTAATATCAGAAATTACAATTGCTACCCGATCAGTGGCTTTCACCATTTCTTTTAAGGGAGGAGTACCTACTGGTTGGCGCAGTGCCGAGATTACGGCTGCCTTCTCATCTTTTAAGCTTTCTAAATGCTGGGGTTCAACGACTACAGCTCTTTGAGGAACCTCAATGCTAATACTGCCTTTACCATATGCCAATTGTACTTTTTTCATTTCTGCACCCCTTATTTTTTCTTTACTACATACTTTTATAAAATATTGTAATTTTCCTGCTTTTCAATCTATATATTTTTAGATGGTAACCAATGCTTTATTCTTATACTACGAAAAAAGCGCCGCACCTATACAAAAAAAACGTTACATAAAAATAATTTATGTAACGTTTTTTATTATTTAACTTTTACAATATATTTTTCTACCATTTTAACAGGATGGTAGGATTCTTTCGCTTTTCTCAGACCTTCAATTCCCATGTCTTCTTCCCGGTTAATGTAAAGAGCCTCCTGGTAGTTATGAGCACAAAACTCTTGATTAATAACCCCATAAACACCCTTAAACTCTTTGCGGCCCTTTTCTACGTGAATCACTGCAGTATCATTGTTATTCATTTCACCATAAGTAAATGCCGCCATCTTACCATCAATAAAAATAGCGCCCCCTTGAAAACCAAGAACTGTAAAATGATTCATTGCATCAACAATGGCATTTCTTTCACAATCTAGGCTATCACCTTTCACACAACCCCGTTCATCACACCATGCCGCCATAAAATCGATACACTGTTGGGTCATGTCAGCTGTCATTGGGACATACTGATAGTTACTGTACGTCTTTCTAAAACTATTTACATGATTTTTCTTAGTATGAAATTTGCGCCCTTTTAGCTCAATTAGATCTTTTGCCAAATAGACGTAATCATAATTATCCCGCTCTGGCTTGCAGCTAAAATAACCAGGTTTTATCTTTTCTAGCCACTCAACCATATAGCCTTCTACTCCCTGAAACGAAAAGGGGAAATTCTCTTCCTTAGCATGCTCTAGCATTATTTCAACTACATCTGCTAAGCCTTCTTCTGGGCCAAATGGAGGTAAAAAAAATGTTTCCCCTTCCCAACAGGCTTTTACGCATAAAAATTTGCCTTCAACTGTCCACTTTATATTGTAGGCTTTGCGCCACATAAATAAATTAGTGAAATTATAATGGGCATTTTCATACCGCCGCTCCTTAAAGAACCTATCAAATAGCGGCTTATCCTCTAGAGTAAGTTGTTGAAACTTAATGGTAATCCCTCCTAAAACGAAACTCTATTTTACATTATACATGATTGTTGGAAAAAATATAATGGCAATCTACAAAAAGCAGGTGTTATATCGACAGGAATCCCCTTACTAAAAGCCGAATTAAATACTATATTATGATATATTCTAATGAAATAGTCATACTAAGATCTTTTTAAAATTGATGATCTTAGCATCTATTTCATACTTACTAGTAAAAATAAATTTCAGGAGAAACTATATGTTAGATGCCGCCCTAAAAATATTAAAGCAACACTATGGCTATACCACCTTCCGCCCTGGACAAGAAAAAATAATCACCAGTCTATTACAAAAGAAAGATACCTTAGCTATTATGCCTACAGGAGCGGGCAAATCTCTCTGCTTTCAAATCCCCGCCTTATTATTACCAGGCACCACCTTAGTTGTATCACCCTTAATTTCCCTCATGAAAGACCAAGTAGATGCCTTAAACAGCGTAGGTATTCCTGCCACATTTATTAATAGTTCTCTTAGTGCTTCTGTTGTCAGTGAGCGTATTTATAATGCAAAATGTGGTCGCTACAAAATTATCTATATTGCTCCCGAACGCCTAGAAGCTGAAAGTTTCCAGACTGCTATTAAATCTCTGACGATATCCTTATTAGCCATTGACGAAGCCCACTGTGTCTCACAATGGGGACATGATTTTCGCCCTAGTTATCGGGCTGTCGGTTCTTTTATCCGTTCTTTGCCTAAGCGCCCCATTATTGGCGCCTTTACAGCAACTGCTACTACAGATGTAACCCAAGATATCAAAAACTTATTGACCTTACAAAAACCTGATATTTATATGACAGGCTTTGACCGTGAGAATTTATCTTTTACCGTCATACGTGGTGAAAATAAAGCGGACTTCACCTTAAACTATATTAACACCAACAAAGACCAATCAGGAATTATTTATGCTGCTACCCGTAAAGAAGTAGATAATCTTTATAGCCAATTACACAAAAAGGGTTATTCTGTGGGAAAATATCATGCTGGACTCCCTGATAACGAGCGGCAACGTTTCCAGGAAGACTTCATTTATGACAATATTAGTATTATGGTCGCCACCAATGCTTTTGGTATGGGAATTGACAAGTCCAATGTACGTTATGTTATACATTATAATATGCCCAAAAACATGGAGGCCTATTATCAAGAAGCTGGTCGTGCAGGACGAGATGGCGAGCCTAGTGAATGTATTCTTTTATTCGGTGCCCAAGATCCGTTATTACAAAGATACCTAATTGAACAAACCACTTTTGATACGGAACGCAAAACCAATGAACTAAACAAATTGCAAACGATGGTGGATTATTGTCATACCCCTGAATGCCTAAGAAAATTTATTTTAAACTACTTTGGCGAGACAAATACTACAGCAGAATGTGCCAATTGCAGTAACTGCAATGATGATAATGAGCTTACAGATATCACCTTAGATGCACAAAAGATTTTTTCTTGTGTCATGCGGGTTAAAGAACGTTATGGTACAACCATAATTGCTAGTGTTTTAAAAGGTTCTAAAGATAAAAAAGTTCTGCAACTAGGTTTTGATAGCTTATCTACTTATGGTCTATTGAAGAACTATACCCTACCAGAAATTCGCGATGCGATTAACCGTTTAATCGCCACTGATTACTTAGCGTTAACGGATAGTGAATATCCTGTAGTAAAACTAGCACCTAAAGGAATTGCTGTATTAAAAAACCAAACAAAGGTATGGCAGAAAGTTCCAACCCGTGCTAAAAAGATTACAACCGATAATTCCCTCTTTGACTTATTACGCAGCCTAAGAAAGCAAATTGCTGATAGAGAGCAAATACCACCTTATCTAGTATTCGCTGATAGCACCCTAAAGGAAATGAGCGAGTATTGTCCAACAACGTATGAGGCCCTGCTGACAATCAAAGGGGTGGGAGAAAGCAAACGAAAACGTTATGGTGATGAATTTTTGGAAGTCATGCAACAATATGCAGCTATGAATAGCATAAAACCAACCGTTTTGCCTACTGAAACGAAACAGGGCACTAGCAAGAGTCAAGAACATCCGAGTCATGTAGTTAGTCTTGAACTTTATCAAAGTGGCCGTTCACTAGATGAAATCAGTCAAATTCGTGGTCTTAAATCTCTTACAGTACAAGATCATCTCGTACGCTGCTATCAGGAAGGACATATCGTAAATTGGGATGCTCTCATCCCACCTCAATATGAAAATCTAATTCTTAGTAAAATAGCAGAATTAGGTGCTGAAAAATTAAAACCCCTTAAAGATGCTCTGCCAGAAGAAATCGACTATGCTGCCATAAAAGCAGTACTCTGTAAATATAATGCTATAAAGTAAAACAAACACTATTATCCGATGACTAAACCGCTCTAAGGGTCTCCGGACCCAAGGCTCACTTATATAAGTGGGAGTTAAGAGCGGCTAAGTCCCTGGATAAGAAGGGCTAAGATTCAGATGGAGTTAAAACTCCATCTGAATCAAGTCTTCTTTATTTATTATTTTCGATTTCCTCAGCCAATTCATTCAAATAAGTCCAGCGATCGAAGAGTTCTGCTAACTTTTGTTCTAATTCTTGCTGTAAGTCTGTTAACTCTTGCAGCAAGACAAAGTTACTCCCTGCCCCATTAATACGTGTACCAACAATCTGGATTTCTTTTTCCACACTGGCAATTACGGCATCAATCTCTTCATATTCTTTTTGTTCTTTAAATGTAAATTTACGAGAACGTTCTTTTGGTTTTTCAACTTGAGACGGGTGAGCGACCGTCTCTTTTTCTTTGTTACCTTCGCTAATCCCTTTAGATGCCAAGGCTTCCTGATAGTCAGAATAACCTCCCACGTACTGCTTAATAGATCCATCCTCTTCAAAGGCAAATAATTTTTCGACGACTCGATCTAAAAAATAGCGGTCATGAGACACTACAATAACCGCCCCGGGAAATTCATCGAGATAATCTTCCAGAATTGTCAATGTCTGAATATCTAAATCATTGGTAGGCTCATCAAGGAGCAGGACATTGGGCGCCCCCATCAACACGCGGAGCAAATATAAACGACGTTTCTCTCCGCCAGATAACTTACGAATCGGTGTCCATTGTAATTCAGGTGGAAAAAGAAAACGTTCTAACATTTGAGAAGCTGTAATGACACCGCCATCTGCCGATGGCAGGTAGTTTGCTTCTTCTTTAATATATTCGATGACCCTAAGATTCTCATCCATATCTCCGTTTTCTTGGGAAAAATAGCCAATTTTTACAGTTTGGCCAATTTCAATCACACCACTGTCAGGTTCCATCCTCTGGGTAATTAGATTTAGCAAAGTAGATTTCCCACTACCATTAGGTCCCACAATCCCCATACGGTCGTCACGAAGCACAATATAACTAAAGTCCTGAATGACTGTCCGTTCTTCAAAACTCTTCGTTACATTGGATAATTCAATTATTTTTCGCCCTAAGCGACTAGCGCCGGCTGTTATCTCAACCTTATCCTGGCTTAAATCTACCTTTTCATCTGACAACTTTTCAAAGCGTTCAATCCTAGCCTTTTGTTTAGTAGTACGTGCTTTGGCCCCTCTACGCATCCAAGCTAACTCATTACGCAGTAAATTCTGACGTTTACTCTCGGTGGCCTCTTGGTCTGCTTCACGCTGCATTTTAAGTTCTAAAAAGAGGCTATAATTTCCAGTATAACTATACAAATTACCTTTATCCAGCTCAATAATTCGATTGACTACTCGATCAAGAAAATAACGATCATGAGTAATCATGAGTAGAGCGCCCTTACGTTTGTGTAAATAATCCTCAAGCCAAGCCACAGTATCATTATCAATATGATTGGTAGGCTCATCCAATATCAAGAGATCTGCTGGATGGATTAAGGCACTTGCTAAGGCAATCCGTTTACGTTGACCTCCAGATAAGGTACCTACATGAGCTGTAAAATCGGTAATACCAAGCCGGGTTAAAATACTCTTTGCCTCACTCTCTAACTGCCAGCCATTCATAGCATCCATTTCCTGGCTTAAGGCTATCAAGCGTTTCTCTAGACCTTCATTAGGCTGATTATTAACAGCCAATAGCACCTGCTCATACTCCCTTAGTAGCTTCATAATTGGAGAATAACCTTTAAATATCTGATCCAGTACCGTATCTAAAGGATCAAAATCAGGATTTTGAGATAGGTATTGTATCTCTACCTGATTTCCTTGGCTCACCTTGCCATCATCCGCTTCCTCTAACCCTGCTATTACTTTTAGAAAAGTAGATTTTCCCGTTCCATTTACACCAATTAAACCAATTTTATCGTTTTCGTCAATTCCAAAAGTAACATTACTAAATAAATTCTTCATACCATAACTTTTGGATAACTTCTCAATTGATACTATATTCATAAACTTTCCTCTCACAACTAAAATTGTACTATAACTATTATACTCAATGCTGGCAAGTATGCAAAAGAAAATGCTGTCCTGCTCTTTTAAAAAAGACTTGAAACGCGAAGACACGAAGGAAACAAAGAGAATATTATAACCTTCTCTTTGTTTCCTTCGCACATCTTCGCAACCTTCACGTTTAAATGCTTGTTCTCCATAATCTTGCTTTTAAGTAGAAAATGCTGCTTCCGAGTATATTCGGAAGCAGCATTTATTTTTTTTAGAATTTAAGTACTCCAATTGAGCTTAAAAAGACTACAATAAGCAATAACGGGGTGACATAGCGAATCAGGAAGAAATATACATTTACCAAAGCGGCAACTTTCATTTTGCCATTATTCGATAACTCAGTCACTACGTCCTCACGCTTTATCGAATATCCCATCATCAGAGCAATTAATAATCCACCGATAGGCAATAAAATATTAGATGAAATATAATCGAATAAATCAAAGAATCCCATGCCAAAGAAGGTAATATGACCAAGTACACTAGCCTTATCAACTGACAAAGTAGCTAAAATACCAACTACGAACATAATAGTTGCAGTCAAAATTGCCGCACTTTTTCTTGACATACCTCTTTCTTCAGACAAATAAGCGATAGGCACTTCCACTAACGATAACATAGCCGTTGTAGCTGCTATCGCGGTAAGGAAGAAAAAGGCAATTAATAAAATATTACCTAAAGGCATTTGGGAGAATACAAGGGGAATTGTCATAAATAATAGACCAGGACCAGCAGTTGGTTCCATACCAAAGGAAAATACTGTTGGAAATATGGCGAGTCCTGCTAACATAGAAACTAAAGTATCTGACAGAGCTACCTTTAATGCTGTCGTAAACATATTATTATCTTCCGTAAAGTAACTCCCATAAGTCATCATAGTGCCCATACCAAGAGATAATTTAAAGAAGGCTAAACCCAATGCCGCTAAAACAGCTGCAGCTGATAGTTGTCCAAAATCGACATGAAATAAGAACTTAACGCCTTCAGCCGCCCCTGGCAATGTTAAGGCACGAATATCACAAATAACAATAAGAACGAATAATAATGGCATTAATGTCTTTGTAATTTTCTCAATGCCTTGTTTAACACCCATGGTCAAAATTCCAGCTACTACGGCTAAAACAATGAACTGCCAAAGAATTGGCGATAAAGGTCCCATAATCACAGCACCAAATTGGGCTTTAGCAACCTCTAGTGTGACACCAACAAAATCCCCAGCTATGGCTTTAAACAAATAGAAATATACCCAGCCTGCTACACAACTATAAAAAAACATAATAATACAGGCTGCACTTACTCCCATAAGACCAATATTTTTCCAGGAAGTTCCGGGCTTTAACTGTTCTAATGCACCTACTGCATTCTTTCTTGTTTTACGTCCAATATAAAACTCGCTCAACATGATTGGCAGACCTACAAATAAAATACAACAAAAATATACCAATAAAAAAGCTCCGCCACCATTCTGCCCTGTCAGATAAGGAAATTTCCATATATTCCCCAAACCTACTGCAGAGCCTAAGGTTGCAAAAAATACTGCTAAACCTGAGGAAAAAGTTTCTCTTTTTTTAACTACGGACATCTACTTTACTCCCACCTTCTCGTATTACTATTTGTAAGTATACAAAAACAAGAAATCTCACTATCGATTTATAACATTGTTTACACACAAAGTACTTTTGTATAATACACCATTATAAATTTTTACACTATCCCTTTCTTTATTCTACTTACAACCTAATATATGATACCATAAAATACTGAATTTTGAACTCCTACTTTTCTTTTTTTCCTTTTTTGCGAATAAAATACTGTATACCATTTAAAAAGACATTTCGCATTATAAGAAAAGACTAAGGATTAGCCAAATCTTTTTTAGAAACCGGCTAAAACTTAGTCTTTTTTTAGATTTCTATTTAAAGTATTCAATACCCGCAGCAAAAAGTTGTTGATCCTTGTTTCCAGGAACATTTTTCACTACCTGGTTACCAATTCTTTCTGAATGCCCCATCTTGCCTAAAATTCGTCCATCTGGACTGGTAAGTGCCTCTACAGCTTCTACAGATCCATTAGGGTTATAACGTATATCATAAGTAGGTTCACCTTGCTCATCTACGTATTGAGCGGCAATCTGTCCTTTTTGACGCAACTCGTTTACTAATGAACTGCCAGCGACAAAACGTCCTTCCCCATGAGAAGTAGCAATGGTATGCATATCCCCTAGTTCTACATTATTAAACCAAGGAGAAAGCTTTGATACTACCTTCGTTTTCACCATACAGGAAATATGTCTCCCGATCTGATTATAAGTCAAGGTAGGACAGTTAGGAGTCAGATCAACAATGTCGCCGTAAGGAACTAATCCCAATTTAATCAGTGCCTGAAAACCATTACAAATACCTAACATTAACCCATCTTGCTCAGATAGAAAATTACGTACTGCTTCTTTAATTCTTGGATTCCTAAACATAGTAGCAATATATTTACCTGAGCCATCTGGTTCATCTCCGGCACTAAAGCCACCTGGAAGCATAATAATTTGAGAGTTTTTAATTCGTTTTACGATTTCCTCTATAGAGTCTTCTACCGCAGCAGGTGTAAGGTTCCGAATGACCATGGTGTCGACATTGCCTCCCGCTACTTCAAAAGCCTTTGCTGAATCATATTCGCAGTTAGTTCCTGGGAACACAGGTAGAAAAATACGCGGTTTAGCGAAAGATTGTTTCGATTTTTTGGGGCTACTAGCAAATAATTCTGCCTTCGGTTTTTCGCTAACGCTTTCTACTTCAGTAGGGAAAACAGCAGCTAAAGGTTTCTCCCAAGCTGTTTGTGCTTTTATAATATCAATCGAATGGCCATTTACTTCAATTACTGGTTTCTCTTGAGTTTGTCCAAGTACTTTGTAAGTTATATTACCAAAAGCTTGTTGTACGTCCACACCTGCAGGGATTTCTAATATCAAAGAACCATATTCAACCCCAAATAACTCCTTAGGAGATAAGGAGGCAGTCACATTCATCCCAATACGATTACCGAAGCTCATTTTACTAATCGCTGCAGCTAAGCCACCCATTTTTACCGTGTGAGCAGCAAGAACTTTACCTGCTTTAATTAATTGATTAATTTTGTCATAACCTTGACACAATACTGGAAAGTCTGGTAATTCGAAGGCATCACGAACTAAAGGTACGAGTACAACTTGGCTTTGTGGCTTTTTAAATTCGGGAGAAAGTACAGTGTCTGCCTTAACCACATTTACAGCAAAGGCAACTAAGGTAGGAGGCACTGTTAGTTCTTTAAATGTCCCAGACATACTATCCTTGCCACCGATGGCAGGAATACCAAACTGTTCTTGGGCATGAAGAGCCCCTAGTAAACTGCTAAAAGGTTTACCCCATTTTGTAGCATCAAGACCCAATCGCTCAAAATACTCCTGTAAGGTTAGGCGGATTTTTTGATAATCTCCCCCCATGGCTACCACTTTCGCTACCGCTTCTACGACTGCATACACTGCACCATGAAAGGGACTCCATGATGATAACTCCGGATCAAAGCCATAGGTCATTAAAGTCGCCGTGTTTGTACTACCATGAAGAACAGGAATTTTGCCTGCCATTCCTTCTGCTGGTGTTGCCTGATATTTTCCCCCGAAAGGCATCAAGATCGTGCCTGCACCAATGGTACTATCAAACATTTCTACAAGGCCTTTTTGACTACATACATTGATGTTACGCAAATTGTCCAACCAGGCTGCTTCAAGATTTTCACTATCTTTTCTAGTACTCGCAAAAAAATTATCAGCCTCTGTCGGTGCAATTACTTGTACATCGACTTTTTGTTTAACACCATTGGTATTTAAAAAGTCACGACTAATATCTACGATAGGCTGGCCTCGCCACAACATAACAAGACGCCCAGAATTTGTTACCTTGGCTACTACTGCGGCTTCTAAATTTTCTGCTGCTACATAGTTCATAAAATCTTCTACATTTTCAGGAGCCACAACCACTGCCATACGCTCTTGAGATTCTGAAATAGCGAGTTCCGTACCATCCAGCCCAGCATATTTTTTAGGCAGAGCATCAAGATCGATTACGAGACTATCTGTCAATTCTCCTATGGCGACAGATGCTCCACCTGCCCCAAAGTCATTGCAGCGTTTAATCATTTCACTTGCTTTAGGGTGCCTAAACAACCGTTGAATTTTCCGTTCTGTTGGCGGATTGCCCTTTTGCACTTCAGCACTGCAAGTTGCTAGAGATTCTTCTGTATGTTCTTTGGATGAGCCAGTAGCACCACCACAACCATCTCGACCTGTTCTGCCGCCTAAGACAATAACTACATCTCCCTCTGTAGGCTGTTTACGGACAACATTGGATTTAGGAGCAGCAGCAATGACAGCACCAACTTCCATTCTTTTTGCGATAAAACCCTCATGATAAATTTCTGCCACCTGACCTGTCGCCAATCCAATTTGGTTGCCATAGGAACTATATCCTGCAGCTGCTCCTAAGGTGATTTTTCGCTGTGGCAGTTTTCCAGCCAGAGTTTCTTCTACTTTAGCCCGTGGGTCACCACTACCGGTAACACGCATTGCTTGGTATACATAAGATCTGCCTGACAGAGGATCGCGAATTGCTCCACCAAGACAAGTAGCCGCACCACCAAAAGGTTCAATTTCTGTCGGATGATTATGAGTTTCGTTTTTAAACATCACTAACCACTCTTCTACTACACCATCAACATCTACAGGAACCACAATACTACAAGCATTGATTTCCTCCGATTGGTCCAAATCAGGTAACAAACCCGCTTGCCGTAATTCCTTCATGCCCATAATGGCAATATCCATTAAACAAATATCTTTTTTCTTATCTTTATATACCACGTCTCTAGCCTTGAGGTATTGCTCATACGCTTTGGCTATCGGTTGAGTAAAATGACTTTTTTCGATGTCTACCTTTTCAATCTCCGTAAAAAAAGTTGTATGACGACAGTGATCGGACCAATAGGTATCTAATACTTTTATTTCAGTAATAGTAGGATTGCGTTTTTCAACATCACGAAAGTATTGTTGACAAAAAGCAATATCCCCAAGTCCCATTGCCAGTCCCATATGCCCCAATATCATTGCCAACTCTTCTGTTGTCTTACTAGTAAAGCCTTCAATAACTGCTACATTACTTGGACTCTCCACGGTCAGATCAAGACTAAAAGGCTTGTCTAATCGAGCTTCTCTAGCCTCTACTGGATTAATACTATAGGCTTTTATTTTTTCAAACTCATCTTCTCCAATATTACCTTGTAGTACAATCACTTTTGCAGTACGAATGGATAGATCTTCTGTTTTCGTAAGTATTTGCACACATTGGGCCGCCCAATGAGCACGTTGGTCATACTGACCAGGCAAAAATTCTACCGCAAAAATGTGATCCTCTTGATTGATTGACAGTACTTCATCATATACATCATCAACTGGCGGTTCTGAAAAAATACTATTTTTTGCATCCGCAAATTCTTGCTCGCTAATGCCAGATATATCATAACGATTAATTATACGTACGTTTTTTAAGCCTTTAATGCCAAGGTTTTGAGTAAGGTCAGCATACATACCCTTTGCTTCTACGGCGAAATCTACACGTTTCTCAACAAAAATTCGTTTTACTTGATGTGGCATTTTTACTACCTCCTATATCCTCTTGCTATTCTTATTGTAGTATACTATCATTGATTATAATAATTAATAATTTTAATATAAATCATTAGGAGAGCTTATATATGGATATTAACTTTGAATTATATAAAGTATTTTATTACGTTGCTAAATACTTAAGCTTTTCGGCAGCCGCAAACGAGCTCTACATCTCCCAATCCGCTGTTAGCCAAGCTATAAAACTTCTGGAAGAGAAACTTAACACCAAACTTTTTTTTCGTAGTACAAAGCAAGTGCAGCTATCGGAATCTGGTCTACTTTTATTTACTCATGTTGAACAGGCTTTTCATTTGTTTAAAACTGGGGAACGCAGCCTTAGCGAACTCTATACTCTTGAACAAGGAGAATTAAAGATAGGCGCCAGCGATACAATCTGCAAATATTATTTACTTCCTTATTTTAAGCAATTTAATCAACTATATCCTAAAATCAAACTTAATGTTACCAACCGCCCTTCACCTGTCTGCGTCGATTTATTAAAAAAAGGTTTAGTAGACATTAGTGTTGTCAACCTTGCCCCAGAAAAGTCCTACCCTAAGATGACAATTAGTAAATGCAAGATGCTTCATGATGTATTTTTTGCTAGCCCCGCCTTTTCCCATCTACAAGGATCTCTTTTAACCTTCGATGAGGTTGCAGCACTGCCAATTCTCACCTTAGAAAAAAATACGACTACTAGGACCTTCTTAGATACTTTATTTGCCCAACACAACATCCTCTTTCAACCAGAAATTCAATTAGGCAGTGTGGATTTAATGATAGAATTAACTAAGATTGGTTTGGGGATTTCTTTTATTAGTCGTGAATATATACAGAAAGAACTGGCTGACAATCAGTTATTCCCCCTCACCCTCACTACAGAGATACCGAAGCGTGAATTAGGGATTATAACGTATGATTGTTTACCAGTTCCAATTGCAGCACAGAAATTTATTGAGTTGTTATAGTTGAAAATGAACCACAAAGACACAAAGGACACAAAGGAGTGGACACCAGCATATTTGCCTCCTCTTTGTGTACCGCGAAAGCGGTATCGTGTTTTTGTGGTTCATTTTTTAAGTTTTTTTATTTTACTTTAGGAATGTTGCGACCAGCATAAATTTCAGACATTTCTTTTTTCAAACGTTGTTTTATTTTTTTCTTTTCCCCTGGCAAAAGTTCCCCTTTTGCTGTACCAAACAAGTAATTATCTAAATCAAATTCTTTGAGAATCATTTTTGTGTGGAAGATATTTTCCTGATATACATTCACATCTAGCATTTGATATAACTCACGCGTATCGGGTGCAATATAATTTTGGATAGAATTAATTTTATGATCAATATAGAATTTTTTACCACTGACATCACGAGTAAAACCTCGTACTCGATAATCAATAATCGCAATGTCAGAGCTAAAACTATTAATTAGATAGTTTAATGCCTTCAGAGGAGAGATTTCTCCGCAAGTAGAAACATCAATATCGGCACGAAAAGTGCTAATCCCTTTATCTGGGTGACTTTCCGGATATGTGTGTACAGTAATATGACTTTTATCCAAATGTGCAACAACTGCATCGGACTGAGGATCTGATAGTTCGTTTTCTTCCAGCTCATCAGCGGCAATTTTACCCTCGGAAATGAGCATGGTTACACTAGCACCTTGGGGGTCATAATCCTGTTTGGCAATGTTTAAGATATTAGCTCCAATCATATTGGCGACTTCTGTTAAAATATTGGTAAGCCGTTCTGCATTATATTCTTCATCGATGTATTCAATGTAAGCTTGACGATGTTCTGGACTTCTGGCATAACAAATATCATACATATTAAAGCTAAGCGTCTTGGTTAAGTTATTAAATCCATATAATTTCAATTTTTTAATTGATTTTATTTCCATCTTTCTCTCCTTACTTTTTGTATAATTTAAAAGTTATGCCCTGAACAACGGCACCATCAAGTGTCCTTTCTTTAGACATGTACCATTTATAAAGAAGACTTGATTCAGATGGAGTTTTACCTACAACTGAATCCAAGGACTCTTAACTCCCACTTATTAGAATGGGGGTCTTAGAGCAGGTTTAGTCATCGGATAAAATGCACTTCTAATACTACATAATAGACTACTTTTTTACTACTGTAAATAGTCTGTATTATATATATTATAGTATTCTCCTTTGAATGTATTCTATAGAATGTATAAGAAAAGACTTGGCTTGTGCCAAGTCCTCGGACGCAGGCAGAAGCCTTAGTCGTTCTTACTTGGAATCAAGAAAGTGTTATACTTTCTGATTCCGTAAAAAAAGAACTCCACAAGCAGCTGCCATTCTGATGTGGAGTTCTCTTCTTTTATAATTGAGAAATTGCAATTTTAATGACTACCTTTTTTACTGTTTGTGCGGTCCTTCTCATGCAACAAGGACGATGTACATCATTAGGAAAGAGTACGGCATAGGTTCCTGGCTCTAATACCATATCGGTTTCTTCCATGATCTCTTTATAAAAAATAAGATCTTTTTCCTTTAGTTCGTCTTGAAGCACTATACACTGATCTGACAATAAGCTGCAGCCAATTATCTCTTCACCTGAAGCCAAATATTGAATATCGATGTACTTTTGGTGAGCCTCTGGGCGTCTATCTTGTTTAGGTTCGGTTTGGTATTCAGAAACTAAAGCAAATATAGTGTCCCCTTCAATATCATGTCGTCCAATTGTTAACTTTGCTAAATCTGTATTTTTTAAATACAACAGCGCTTTTTGCAACACAGGTGAAAATGCAGATTTCTCTTGTTCCAAGTTTTTTAGTTGTCCGTAAATCAATTTTTTGTCCCCCTTATCGATCCTCCCAGATTCCTACCTTTTTAAGGTATTTTACTCTATTCTTTATTTAGTATTGTCTTTCCTTTGTTATTCTATCTGACCATGAGTTTCCTTAGAACGAATTTCCTTCACTTGATTTTTTTCATCCACCATTACCACCGTAGGAGTAAAGTCTTTTGCCTCTTCGTTAGTCATCATAGCATAGGCAATGATAATGACCTTATCACCAGGCTGCACTAAACGAGCCGCTGCCCCATTTAAACAAATAACACCTGAATCTTTTGCTCCTGTAATTACATAGGTTTCAAAACGGTTCCCATTATTATTGTTAACAATTTGCACTTTTTCATTAGGTAGAATCCCTGAAGCTTTTAATAAGCTTTCGTCGATTGTAATGCTACCCATGTAATTAAGATTGGCCTCTGTCACCGTGGCACAATGAAGTTTTGCTTTTAAACAAGTAATAAACATAATATTATCCCTCCAAAATTGTATTATCAATTAAACGAGTATTCCCAATCCGGACAGCTAAAGCAAGAAGAGCTTTGTCCCTTATAACATCCAGGTTTTCTAATTGGGGATAGCTATATACTTCTACATAGTCGATTTGCGCTAATTTTTCTTTTTGAATTTTAAGTATTACCTGCTCCTTAATGTTCCGAGCATTGACTTGCCCTTGATCAACCAGCTTTTGCGCAAGCTGTAGACTTTGCGATAAAACCAAGGCAGCCTTACGCTCCTCAGGAGATAAGAAAGCATTACGAGAGCTCATGGCTAAACCATCCTCCTCCCGTACAATAGGCACTACTTCCAAAGTAACGCTCATATTCAAATCAGCCACCATACGCTTAAGTACCAACACCTGTTGGGCATCTTTTTGGCCAAAGAAAGCTTTATCCGGCTGAATAATATTGAATAATTTAGTTACAACGGTAGCTACGCCACGAAAATGACCTGGTCGTGATAAACCACATAATTTCTGAGTAATACCATTAATCTCAATAAAACTGCTATATCCTGCTGGATACATCTCCTCTGGCTGAGGATGAAAGATGACATCTACACCAGCTTTAGCAGCCTGCTGGCTATCACCAGATAAATCCCGAGGATACTTAGCAAAATCTTCCGTAGGACCAAATTGCGTTGGATTGACGAAGATACTTGCTACAACTATATCGCAACTTTTCTTTGCTTGACGCATTAAGGTGAGATGCCCCTCATGCAGGGACCCCATAGTTGGTACTAGTCCAATACTCATCCCTTTCTCTTTTGCCTGCCTAACAAAGAATTGCATCTCCTGTATGTCTGAAATTATTTTCATCTGAATGTCCCCCTTCTATTAGTACAATTTTTCCAATACTTCATCCGAAATTTTAAAACTATGCTCTGCGCCAGGAAAGGCTCTTTCTTCTACCTCTTTTCTGTATTCGGCGATTGCCTGAGCCAGCTGAATATGAAGGTTGGTATATTGTTTCGCAAATTTCGGAGTAAAACCAGGGAAAAGACCTAATAAATCATTGGTAACCAATACTTGTCCATCACAATATACCCCTGCACCAATACCAATGGTTGGTATCACAATGGAATCGGTAACCTTTTGTGCTAACAATGCAGGCACACACTCTAATACCACTGCAAAAGCCCCGCTCTCTTCCAAGCGTTTCGCATCATCTAACAATTTTTGTGCACCTTTTTCTTCTTTGCCTTGCACTTTAAACCCACCTAAACTATGAACCGATTGGGGGGTTAGTCCTAAATGTCCTACCACAGGGATACCAGCTCTGACAATGGCTTTTACCGCATCAGCAACCTCTTGCCCCCCCTCCAATTTAACAGCTTGAGCCCCTGTTTCCTTCATGATTCTCCCTGCATTTGTCACGGCCTGCTCTGTTGAAACTTGATACGACATAAAAGGCATATCCACAACCACCATTGCCCTTTTTGCCCCTCGGCACACAGCTTTCCCATGATGAATCATATCTTCCATCGTAACAGGGAGTGTAGAATCATACCCTAATACTACATTGCCTAAAGAGTCACCAACTAACAACATATCTACTTCAGCGTCATCTAAAAATTTCGCCATAGAAAAATCATATGCTGTCAGCATGGTTATTGCTTTACCAGCAACCTTTCTCTCTTGAATCACCGTTGTTGTAATACGTTTATTGCTGCTCATCTTCTTTCTCCTTTAGTTTCATTTTCAATAATTCTGTCATGCTATTTGACTGCATTTGATCTATTGTTCCTTTTTCTAAAGCAACCCCTAGAGTATATAATCCAAGATTTTGATACAACTTCTTTTCCTCATCATTTTCTAAAACCTGTAGATGAGCCTCTATGGTAATACTATCCCCTCGACTAATAGGTCCTGTTAAGGCCTCCGTAGGACCAAGTTCTTTTATTTGATTCACTGTGCCCTGCAATAAGGGCAATAAGGCTTTTGAAGCCTCTTCTCTAGATAAACCAAAACTACTATATAGTTGACTCGCCCAATGTATCAACGAAACTGTATAATTCGATACAATACAGGCCCCAGCATGATATAGTGCCCGGTCCTTATCCAACATAACAAAACCGTTTCCGCCTAAATCCTCGACTATTTTTTTTCCTGCTACTATCACCTCATCATGTCCGCTCAGTGCAAAATACACACCAGATAAAGCTTCTATAGATAGTTCTTTATTGGCAAACGACTGAAGGGGATGCATACAGCCAATGAAAGCTCCCTGCTCTCTAGCAGGTTTCAATATTTCGGTAGGCAGGCAGCCTGAAGTATGGATAACAACTTGTCCTGGCCTAAAGCCACTTTTCTTAGCCAGTTCCTCTACTACTTTACCAATATAGCGATCAGGAGTTGTAAGTAAGACAATATTCGCCTCTTTCGTAAAATCTACTGCTTCTGTCCCTGCTTTTACACCAAACTGTTTAGCCAATTCACGGGCCGAATCTAAAGTACGGCTAGCGATTCCTACTAATTCATAACCCTGACTATATAAGGCTCGGGCCAACACACTGCCTACTTTACCAGCTCCGACGATTAGCACCTTTGGCTTGTTCATGCTGCTTCTCCTTTTTATCCACTATATAAGCCGATTTAATAGTATAGATAACAATCAATTCCCGATCCTACTTCTGAGAAAAAGTATGATAGATGTACTCTCTTAATAACATACTAATAAACGCCCTAGGAAAAGAATATAAAAAAAGCCTTCCGGCACTTGTCCGAAAGGCATACTTTTCCTATGTAACCTCCCGTCTCAGTCCATCATAGATCTAAGCGGATATAATACCAGTATTAACATATAGCTATATTGATCCTTCACAGCTGAAGATTCCTTTTTTATAGTATGGTTCATTACGATACCACCTAAAGAAAACCTCTGCTATAAATGTTCCTCTTGATAATATCATAAACTGCATTTCAAAAACAAGGTTTTATTATAGTGTGATTTTCAATCTTTATGAATAGGATATACAAAAGAACCAACCTACTATAAAATATACTTAGGAGGTGTTTTTATGAATGGAATTACAGGAGAGCAAAAATTGCTAGCCATCCTCGCTCATATATCCTATTTTTTAGGCGGTCTGGGTTTTATTATTGCACCTTTAGTCATTTTTTTATTAAAAAAGAATGATCCTTTTGTTTACGAGCATGCTAAGCAATCTTTGGTGGCTCATTTGGCCATATTAGTTACTTCTTGCCTTGTGGGACTGCTATGTACACTCCTGATTGGAGTCTTATTACTCCCCATAGTAGGTATTTTGTGGCTAATCCTCATCGTAACCTCTATTATGGCAGCTGTTAAGGCATTCAACGGGGAAAGCTATCAATACCCTTTCATTCAAGGATTCATTAACAAACTATAGTAAAAATCATCCCTACTTCAGGGAGTAAATAAATATCAGTAAAATTTCTTCAGGAATCGGATATAAGGATCGTCTACTTCCTACGTAACGACTCCCCCCTATAGCCAATTCCTGAAGATTGCTATTGATACTACTTAATTAAACTTCTATAGGAGGAACAGATGCGCTATAAAATTTATCAATATCTCTCGGTTGGTGTTGGCTGCCTGCTAAGCGCTGTAGCTATTAATAGTTTTCTCGTCCCCCACCATCTTTTGAGTGGTGGAGTTAGTGGCATCGCCATTATTCTTTATTATTTATTTAAATTCCCCATCGGCGTGCAAATTCTTGTAATGAATATTCCACTTGTTTATGCTGCTTATCGTCTTTTGGGAAAAGAGTACACTATAAAGACCCTTTATGGAACAGCCCTATTTTCCTTTTTTGTCGATGCAACAGGCTACTTGGCAAACTTCACTGTGGTAGATGATCCGATTCTTTCAGCAATCACCGGTGGCATTATTACAGGAATTGGTTCTGGCCTGATTTTTAAAGCCAACGGAAGTGGTGGAGGACTTGATATCGTCTCCAGCATTATCAAAAAGTATTATTCTATGAATGTTGGCGCTGCTTCCTTTTCCATTAATTGTGTGATTATGCTGATTGCTGCCATCCTCTTCGGCATCAAGTTGGCCATTTTAACATTAATCTCTATGTTTATTGCCGCTAACATTACGGATAATGTCGTGGAAGGGATCAATCGCAAGAAAACGGTTTATATTGTTTCTTATAAAACTGATGAAATCTTAAAAGCGATTTTGAAAGAAGTTGGTCGCGGCGCTACCATCCTTCGTGGAGAAGGAGCTTTCACAAGACAAGACAAACAGGTCATCTTTGTTGTTGTAACTCTTACGCAAATTGGTCAGATAAAACTTCTTGTACAAGAATCAGACCCTAACGCCTTTATGATTGTGCAAGATGCCGTCGAAGTCATGGGCAGAGGTTTTACACTACCAAGTACCAAACAACTATAATAATTGTTTGACATCTTTTAAACCGCAAAGAAGCAGAGGACACAGAGAAAAGAGCACTTTTTAGAATAGTGAAAGAGGCTACTCCTTGTATTGGAGTAGCCTCTTTCACTATCTCTTATCTTTCACATAAAACGGGAAAGATTTTTTTATAAATCATCATGGTAAAAATAGATATGACAATTCCCTTTATCAGATTAAATGGTGCAATGGCCATGGTGATGAAAGATTTTAAATCCACAACCTGAGGATTGGCTACTGTCCCCAAGGATATAATTTGCTCAAGAGGAAAATGCAATACTGCCTGATAAAGAGGTAATAGTATAAAATAATTTAATAAAGAAGCGGAAAACATCATAGAAATTGTTCCAACGCCTAGAGCTATAATAGCCCCGTTACGACTACTATATCTCTGGTATAAGCAGCTTGCCGGAAGAATAAATGATACGCCTACCAGAAAATTAGCAACTTCCCCAATCCCCATCGTTTGGCTATTTGCCCCATGTATTAGGTTCTTGATCAACTCAATGCCAACACCAGCGATTGGTCCTAATAGGAAAGCACCAAGGATAGCAGGCAGTTCACTGGCATCCAATTTTAGAAAACTTGGCATCATAGGTAACGGCACCTCAAAAAACATCAAAATGACAGCAATTGCAGATAAGATTCCTACCTTTGTTATATAACGTGTATTGTAAACCACACAGATTCCTCCTTAATCATAGAAACAAAAACTTCCCGAAATATCTTCGGGAAGTTAGTAGCACAAGGAAACACATCTAATCATGTGCTAGTATATCTTCTTTCATCCAGACTATACTGTCGGCTTTGGAATTACACCAAATCAACCTTGCGGTTCGTGGGCTTGCAGAATCCACTGCTTACCACCGGTCGGGAATTAAACCCTGCCCTGAAGATGTTTCAATTTATTTAATTTCAGCCCCGGAGATAATCATTCTCAAAAATGATTATTATGGATACATTGTAGCAAATTCAATTTGTAAATGCAAGATATAAAATATAGCACCTGGGTTACTTAATGAAATCCCATAACAACATCATATTTAATACGGAAACAATAATACCAATTGCCCATAACATAATTTGTTGCAAACCTGTATTGGCATACTTGCCCATGACTTGCTTTGACGATGTTAAATAAATTTGTAAAAATATTGTCCACGGCAGTTGAACACTGAGAAACATCTGTGAATAAACCAACCCCTGGAAAGGGTTCTCAATAAAAAGAATTAAAAGTACTGACAAACCATAAGTAAGAGCTACTCCCATCCAGGAATGGCGATCCTTAACGTCATATGGCTCACTAAACATACCAGCAAAAATACTTCCACCAGCCATACCGGCTGTAATCGTAGAAGAAATACCAGAAAATAATAGTGCTATGGCAAAAACAACTGCTGCGGCATTTCCAAGTAAGGGACGAAGCATAATTTCAGCTTGTTCCAATTCTTCGACTTGTACCTGATTGCTAAAAAACACAGCTGCGGCTATTAAAATCATGGCACTATTAATTGCCCAACCAATACACATTGAAAACAAAGTATCTGCAAACTCGTATTTAAGCTGTTTTTGAATGACAGCTTCATCTTCCAAATTCCATTGCCTACTTTGAATAATTTCGGAATGTAAAAATAAATTGTGTGGCATTACCACTGCCCCGAGCACACTCATCACTACAAGCATAGCTCCTTCGGGAATGACAGGAGAAACCCAGCCAATAGCAGCCTCAGGCCAATTGATATTCACCAAACTAAGCTCAAATAAAAATGCTAATCCAATAATCGATACAAAACCCATAATCCATTTTTCTAATCGCTTATAGGAATTGGCCCACAACATCCAGCCACATCCTAAAGCCGTAAATATAGCGCCCACCTTTAAGGGAATATGAAATAACATATTTAAAGCAATCGCTGCACCCAGTATTTCTGCTAGACCTGTCGCAACAGAAGCCGTTACTGCAGATAAGAGTACGGTCCGTGAGACTAAGGGCCGCAAATATTCTGTGGCTGCTTCGGATAAACAACGCCCTGTGACAATCCCTAGATGGGCCACATTATGCTGTAATACAATTAGCATAATTGTAGACAGCGTCACCATCCACAACAATTTATATCCATATTCGGCCCCTGCCGCCATATTAGCAGCCCAATTCCCTGGATCAATAAATCCTACTGTTACTAGTATTCCAGGGCCAATATACCGTAATATTTCCCTTGCCCGTTGATTTAAGCCATGCTCTTCTTGGAAAAATCTTTTCACTATTTTGAGCATTTATAAAACCCCTTTGTGAATTTATTTCTTTTTGCATAATACTTTATATAACTTGTATATAATATTTATTCTTTTTTAAGTGCCTTTTTCCCTTCTTTAAAATTACGGTAAAGTAAAGCTACCAATTTGTTACTGTATATCATACTGGATATAACAGTAATATAGTATATTTTTTTACATTCCTGTTTTTTCGACAAATTATCTAAAGGGAAACTATCTATCTTTGACGAATGCTATGCTACAAATAATCTTTCAAAGGATTTCAAATATTATTTGTATATGGGGGTACGTTTTTTTATGAATGATTCTCCGCGAAAATTTTCTATAGAAGAACCGATTCCACCCTGGCAACGTGTACACGACTTCAAATCTCTCGCTGAAAATTCTCCCGATGCTATCATTCGTTTTGACAGGAACCTCTGCTTTATCTATGCAAATCCCGCAATTAAAATTATCACGGGTATACTAGCCGAAAATCTGATTGGCACCAAACTCTCAGACCTTGGTCTTTCTTCTCATTATTATCAACTATGGAAAACTGAAATTAACAAAGTTTTTAAATCTAAAAAAAGTCTAAGTTTTCAGTCTGATTTTAAAACTTTACATAAAAGAACAATGTATTATCATGCCCTGTTAGTTCCAGAGCTTGGAGCCGATGGTTCTGTTGAATATGTACTATGTACCCTTCGCAATATCACAGACTTAAAGAAAGCTGAGCAATCATTAAAGAAAAATCAAGATCGTACGCAAATTCTACTCAATTCAATACCTGATACCTTATTTGTGTTAGACAGGAATGGTTTTATCCTGGATTATCAAGAGTCGAAAAATACATTTCCCTTCTTCCCCCCTATCAATCTTCAAAATAGAAACATTAAGGATGTACTGCCCTTAATAGCCTCAAAAATTATGCATTACTTTGATCAGGCAGTAACTACAAATACTATGCAATTTTTTGAATTTCAAACTACAGTAAATTCAATTACTTATTATTGTGAAGGTAGAATTACAGCGAGCAACGAAAATGATTTCGTCTTGATAATCCGTGATATTAGTGAACTTAAACAAATGCAGCAACATTTGACTCGATTCGATCGCTTACACTTAGTTGGAGAGATGGCTGCCAGTATCGGTCATGAAATTCGCAATCCTATGACTACGGTACGTGGTTTTTTACAAATGTTCTCGAAAAAAAGCGCTTTTCAAAATTATAAAGAATTAGTGGAACTTATGGTTACTGAAATTGACGATGCAAATCGAATTATTAGTAAATTTATATCCTTAGCCAAAAATAAGTCTTTAACCTTAGAATCACACAATTTGAATACCCTTATCAGCTCCTTACTCCCCCTATTACAGGCAGACGCAATTATTGCAAATAAAAAAATTTCTACTCAGCTTGAATCCATTCCAGATTTTGAAATGGATGATAAAGAAATAAGCCAGCTTATTCTCAACATAGCCCGAAATGGTCTTGAAGCCATGTTCCCTCGGACTGAATTAGTAATTCGTACGTATGTGGAACAGAACAGGATCGTTCTCGCTATTAAAGATCAAGGAATAGGAATTTCTCCTGAAGATTTGGACAAACTAGCTACCCCTTTCTTCACAACTAAGGAAGATCAGCTAGGTTTAGGTTTGGCTATCTGCTATAATATTGCTGCGAGACACCAAGCAGAGATAGTTTTTGACACTAGCCCTCTTGGAACCACCTTTTATGTGAAATTTAAGCTCCCTTAACAATCTTCTACTCTACCAATAAATTCTTATTGACAAGAGAAAAAGAAAGCTATAGAATTTGTTACATAAGAAAGATCATACCTTTGAAATAATATAATAAAACAGATGCAGAACTGGCGGATCGTGGAATAACCACAAGGGACTGTATCTAGATATAAGCCGACCGCCTGGGCATAACTTAGTTCGTTATGTTCAGGCGGTCTTTTCTTGTGAACAAAATGAACAATAAATGATATCAATTATTTATTAATACTATTTATTGACTTTTGCTGCTACAATAATTACAATCATAATATACCAAATGTAAATATTATATGATTTATATCATATTCAAAACCATATAATATAGTTATAATATAGTTAAATGATAACAATTATCAATAATTATAGGAGGAAATACTATGAACAAAGCATGGCAACAATTTAAACCAGGAAAATGGCAAACATCGATAAACGTACGAGATTTCATTCAAAATAATTACTTACCTTATGAGGGTAATAGTGATTTCTTAGCTACCGTAACACCTCGCACTAAAAAATTGTGGGACAAATGCAGCGCCCTCTTAGCAGAAGAACGTGAAAAAAATGGAGTCCTGGATGTAGATCCTACTATCGTTTCTACTATTACATCTCATAAGCCAGGCTATATTGAAAAAAGTTTAGAAGTAATCTATGGTTTACAAACGGATGCTCCCTTAAAACGCAGCGTAATTGCTAATGGCGGTGTTCGTATGGCTGAGCAGGCTTGCGAAGCCTATGGTTATAAGCTTAATCCAGAAATTAGTAACATCTATCGCAACCATGTAACGACCCATAATACTGCTGTTTTTAATATGTATACTGATGAAATGAAAAAAGCTCGTAAACTAGGGATTATTACAGGATTACCTGATGGCTATGGTCGCGGTCGGATTATTGGTGACTACCGCCGCATTCCGCTCTATGGAATCAATCACTTAATGACAACAAAAAAAGCTGATTTAGAAGATCTTGCGAACAAACCAATGACTGAGGAAACATTACGCCTACGAGAAGAAGTTTCTGCTCAGATTGCAGCCCTAAAAGATATGATCGCCATGGCTGCATCTTATGGTTTTGATATTAGTCGCCCAGCTGAAACTGCAAAAGAAGCCGTTCAATGGTTATATTTGGGTTATCTTGCTTCTATAAAAGAACAAAACGGCGCCGCTATGTCTTTAGGCCGGGTTTCTACTTTCCTCGATATATATTTAGCTAGAGATTTAGAAAATGGCATTCTTACCGAAATGGAAGCGCAAGAGTTAATTGATCAAATGGTAATTAAGCTACGATTAGCTCGTCATTTACGCACACCTGATTATAATGAATTGTTTGCTGGCGATCCTTTATGGGTAACGGAATCAATTGGTGGCATGGGACTGGATGGGCGCACTTTGGTAACTCGTACGTCTTACCGTATTCTCCACACCTTATATAATTTAGGTCCTGCTCCTGAGCCGAATCTAACTATCTTGTGGTCTGTTAATTTACCTACGGATTTTAAAAACTTCTGCGCAAAAGTATCTTTAGATACCAGTGCTATTCAATATGAAAATGATGATATTATGCAACCTGTCTACGGAGATGACTATGCCATTGCCTGCTGCGTATCCGCGATGAGAATTGGAGAACAAATGCAGCTTTTTGGTGCCAGAGCCAATTTGGCAAAAGCCTTACTTTTAGCCATTAACGGTGGTCGTGATGAAAATACTGGCGAACAATTAGCTCCTATCATGCCAATCCCTACAGGAGAATACCTAGATTATGAAGTAGTACGTAATAACTTATCACAAGTACTTACTTGGCTCACTGGTTTATATGTCAATACTATGAATCTGATCCACTTTAGCCATGATAAATATGCCTACGAAAAAGCCCAGCTTGCTCTGCATGATACAGATGTAAAACGTATTATGGCCTTTGGCGTTGCGGGGTTATCTGTAGCCACAGATTCGCTAAGCGCTATCCGTCACGCTCGGGTTAAAGCATTACGTAACGAAGCTGGCATTGCCAAAGACTTTGCCATCGAAGGGGATTTCCCATTCTTCGGCAATGACGATGATACTGTAGATATTTTGGCAACCGAATTAAGCCATGAATTCAGCCGAAAATTAAAAGAACACCCTACTTATCGTGATGCTGAACATACCTTATCTATACTTACCATTACTTCTAATGTAATGTATGGCAAAAAGACAGGTGCAACTCCTGATGGACGTAAAGCAGGACAAGCCTTTGCCCCTGGTGCCAACCCAATGCATGGCAGGGACAAAAAAGGTGCACTGGCTGCTATGCAATCTGTCTGCAAACTTTCTTATGATGACTGCCGCGATGGTATTTCTTACACCTTCTCTATTTTGCCTGCCACCTTAGGAAAAGCTGATCCTATTAAAATTCAAAATTTAGCAAGTATATTAGATGGCTATTCTGCCAAGAAAGGGCATCATATTAATGTAAATGCTCTTGACCGCAGCGTATTAGAGGATGCAAGAAAACATCCAGAAAAATATCCACAATTAACGATCCGCGTATCTGGCTATGCTGTTAATTTCATCAAACTAACTCCCGCTCAGCAAGCTGAAGTTATTGAACGGACATTTTACCAATCCTTATAGTAAAAGTGTAACAATTATGTAAGCAAGAGAAAACATAGATCACTATTTGAACCACAAAGACACAGAGGGCACAAAGATTGGAAAAAGGATACTCTAAAAAGGGTTCCATCAATTCCCTTTGTGTGCTGCGATAGCAGCATTGTGTCTTTGTGGTTTTCATAATAACTAGGGGGTATTTCTTATGCAAGGCTATTACCATTCCATTGAGCATTTTGGAACAGTAGATGGACGAGGCATCCGCTATGTTTTATTTTTATCAGGTTGCCAATTACGCTGCCGTTTCTGTCATAATCCCGATACCTGGCAAAAAGGTTGTAAAGTAATTAGCACAGAGAAAGTGCTGTCTGATTTACTACACTATCGTCACTTTTATGATGGTTCCAAGGGAGGCATTACTGTAAGCGGTGGGGAGCCTTTGTTGCAATCCCAATTTGTAGCTGAACTTTTTGCAGCCTGCCAAAAACATACCATTCATACCACCATTGATACTGCAGGATATTATGATAAGCAAAACATTACCGATATTTTGCCCTATACCAATGCAGCACTATTTAGTATTAAAGCTGTAAATCCAGAAAAACACCGTTGGTTAGCTGGATTTGATAACGAGCAAATTCTTAGCAATTTAAAATATCTCACAGAGCATATCCCAGTAACATTGCGCTATGTCGTTCTTCCAGGAATTACAACAACAAATGAAGATATAGTAGCATTAGCTAACCTAATTCACTCCTTACCAGCTCCCATTACCGTTGAATTACTACCTTATCATTCCTTAGGGCGGCAAAAGTGGCAGGCTTTACAAATGAAATATAGTTTAGATGACGTACCTGATGCTACCGCCCAAGATGTAGCATCAGTAGCTACTCTTCTCAGAGCCGAAGGAATCACAAACCTTATCTAAAAAACAACTAAAGACTCCTACTTCATTAAGTGGGAGTCTTTAGCTGTCTTTCAGATACTCAAAATTTCTAACAAGCAATTTTCTGCCCCGCCAACTAAAGGCACGATTACCATATCTTCGCATAAATTCCTTATTAGATATCCCTACCAATTCATCATAGTTTAGCTCTTCCATTCTATCTTCTTGAAACTCTTCTATATTTGACAATGCAATCCCGGCATTATGGGGACATACCTCTTGACAGCTATCACAACCAAAAACTAGGTTTGTTTTTCTGATCACGTCGATTTCCAGCCTCGTCAACTCACCTTTTTTCTGTGTTAAATAAGAGCGGCAAGTCCTTGGATCTATTCCATTAGCGCCAAGAATACTTGAACCTGGACATGCTTTTTTACACGCTCCGCATTTCATACAGGTCCGCTTTAAGGGTATATCTGTCTCAAATGGATAATTCGTAAGGATATAGCCAATGAAAACATAAGAACCATATGCATCAGTAATAATATGGCTATTTAATCCGTAGAAGCCAAGTCCTGCTATATAAGCAAGGTACCGATCTACTAGCGGTCCATTATCAACATAGGCCTTATATTCGAATCCTGGTATTTTTTTTCCTAGGAAATCACCAACTTCCTCTAACTTCCTTCTTATAATCCTATGATAATCAACAGAGTAGGTGTATTTAGCTACATTTGCTGCTTTTTTTTCCCCTGGATAATAAGGGAATAAACAGACGATAATAGATTGCACACTGTCCATTGTTAACTGAGGGTTTACCCTTACCTGTAGTTCTTGCTCTTCAAATTCCGTAAACCGCCCCTTTGAAATTCTTTCTTTTAGAATTTGTTGTAATTCCACATAAGGCCCGGTAGGAGCGATCCCCATAGATTCAATACCAATTGATTTACAAAATTCTCTTAACGTTTCTTTCATCAGGTGCCACCCCATTTAAAATCGTCCTCAACTGCAGTAAAACATTTAATTCATTATCCATTATTAGAAAAACGATAAGTATTCTTACCTGCTGCTTTGGCTTGATACATAGCATTATCCGCCTTTTTGATTAAAGTGTCTGCATCCTCTCCATCCTTAGGAAAAATACTCACTCCAATGCTACTAGAAATTTTGACAGCACAGTCTAATAAAATAAATGTCTGATTTAATCTTTCTTGTATCTTTTTAGCTACAACTTCTGCCTCCTGATACCTCGCCATTTCCGGTAAGATTATGGTAAATTCATCGCCACCCATCCGGGCTACAATGTCACTTTCACGAACACATTCTTTTAAGCCTAAGGCAACTGCTTGCAGCAATAAATCACCTTTATCATGACCAAAGGTATCATTTACATATTTAAAACCATCTAGATCGACATACATCACACCCATAATATGACGATAACGTTTAGCAGCATTAAAACATTGGCTCATCTTTTCGTAAAATAATATGCGATTGGGCAAACCTGTTAGCCCATCATGATAAGCATGAAACTTTATCTTTTCCTCGTATTTCATACGTTCTGATAAGTCTCTAAATATTCCAGAATACATAGTAATTTGACCTAAGTCATTTTTAATCGCATCTACTACTAACCACTCAGAGTAGATTTCGCCGTTTTTCCGTTTATTGTTGATCTCGCCTTTCCACTGCCCATTCTTTTGTAGGGAATGCCACATCTCATGGTAAAGCTCATCTGAATGTATGCCAGACTTTAAGATACGCGGCGTTAGGCCCATAATTTCTTCTAGTGAATATCCTGTATTTTTTAGAAAGGCTGGATTGGCAAATTGAATAACCCCTTCCACATCTGTAACAAGGATACCATCGCTGGCACTCTCAAATACCTGTGCCGCTAATCGTAAACGATTTTGTAATTGTTGCCACTCTGTTACGTCCTTAATGGTTGCCACCAAATACTGTTCATTGTATAAATTAACTATTTCAAAAGAACTTTCAACAAACAACATGTCCCCATCTTTGCAGCGATATTGGCGCAGGCTAATCTCGGTCAAACCATAGTTTAGAATTTTATTAATATTAGACTCGATCTCCTGCAGTTCAGCAACGATAATATCTTCTACATATAAATCAGTTACATCTTCACTACTATACTTAAGTAATGCTAAAAAAGCATCATTGACCTCAATAATTTTCCTAGTAGATACATGGAAGGCATATCTTACACCGCCACTATCTTTATCGAGAGAACAGCAATAACCCTTTTTCCCCAGCAATTTGGAGTCAGGCTTATTTATTTTACATAAAAATTCTTCTTTACTTTCAAGTCTATTCTTCATTGCTCTCCCCCCTATGCAATTTTCAAGGTCAAATTAAATTCTATCTGTAACAGTAATTCACCTTCTTTTAACAATCAGGTATCTCCATATTTTTCAATATTGAGTAAATATCTACAATTATGAATGAAGAGGAATAGGAAGAATATAGAAAAATACTGCAATAAAATGTGATATGCTGCCCGCTAAAACAAACAAGTGCCATATTGCATGATTATAAGGAAGCCTTTTCCAAAGATAAAAAACACTGCCTAATGTATAAAATAAACCACCAGCAAATAACCAAATCATACCTAATGCCGGCACAGTAGCAAGCAAAGGTTTAATTGCAAAGACAATAAACCAACCCATGCCAAGATAACACAATGTTGATAAAACCTTATAGCGTCCTACAAAAAAAACCTTTAGGACAATTCCAATGATCGCCAATCCCCAAACCAAACTAAATACAGTCCAGCCCAGAACACCATGCAAAGGTACTAAAGTAAAGGGCGTATAGGTCCCTGCTATTAGCAAATAAATAGCTGAATGGTCCAATATCTTAAAAATTCTTTTGACTCGCTCGTTCGTAAAACTATGGTAGAGTGTGGAAGCTAAATATAGTAACACTAACGTGGTACCATAAATACTAAAACTAACGATATGCCAAATTCTCCCATTCAAGTAAGCAAATACTGTTAATAAAACTAATCCCGCAACGGCTAGCAAAGTACCTATCCCATGAGTTACTGCATTCATAACTTCTTCCATTTGAAACCTCCATATTTTTCTTTTAATCTATTTCTTAATAACAACTACTATTTAATCCTTATTACAAAATTATAACATACTTATTATATTTCACCCATAATAATTCTGAATAAAAAAGCCACATTAACTCTAGTATTATTAGAAGAATAAAAAATAAACCCATTATTTTGGCAGGACTGGAAATATCATTGTCGTATATTATACTATAAAATTTTATAAGAAGAAGGTGTCTTTTCATGAAGCCTGCTCTTTTAGTCATTGATGTGCAAAAAGCATTCTTTAAAGATCCTGAAACAAGTCATTCCCTCAATAAAGCCATTATACAAATCAATGCTGGAATTGATTTATTTAGGCAAAAAGGATTACCCATTATTTGTATTCAACACATGGTGAAAGAAAATGGACTTTTACCAGGCACAGAAGGATTTGACTTACCAGATTCTCTTTCCATCTTGCCAACTGATCCTCATATTCACAAAACCTATGGTAATGCTTTTAATAAAACACCTTTAGAGGAGTTACTAAGGCAACAGAATATTGATACTCTTGTTATCACAGGCTATTGCGCAGAGTTCTGCGTCTTGTCTACTTACCGAGGTGCCCTTGACCTTGATTTGACTCCTGTAATCTTACGTGGCGCTATTGCAAGCCGCAACCCAAGCAACATTCCTTTTGTTGAAAATGTCAGTGATATTATATCTTATGCAATCTTAAAAAAGATATTATAAGATGGTTCAGCTTTAAGGTTAAGAAAAGACTTGGCTTAGGCCAAGTCCTCAGACGCAGGCAGAAGCCTTAGTCGTTCTTACTTGGAATCAAGAAAGTGTTATACTTTCTGATTCCGCAAAAAAGAAGCCACTTAACTTATCGTTTAAGTGGCTTCTTTACTATGCATCGCATCATTATCTTTATATTCTAATTCAATTTTACCAATACCCAAGAATTTTCCACCATACACCACCGACACCGACCCAAATAATAATATGCAGGATCGATACAACAAAACCAAGTTTCCACCAAGTTTTTTGATCAACATAACCTGCACCAAAATAAACGGGTGACGGACCTGAGCCAAAATGAGTTAAGCATCCACAAATATTTGAAGCCATGGCTACAACAAATGCTGAAATAAAAGGCGGTGCACCTGCTGCAACCCCAAGAGTAATCAAAGCTCCATACATAGATGTAATATGAGCTGACATACTAGCGAAGAAATAATGACTATATAAGTAAATGGCAAAAGACAATACAATAGCCGTAATCATGCTGACCCCTACCATTTGATTCTCTAGTATCTTGGCAAACCAGGGAATAAAACCTGTTTTATTTAAGTAATCTGACATTAAAATAACACTACCTACCCACACTAGGGTATCCCATGCTTTTGTTTCTTTGATCACATGATCCCATGTAAGAACTTTGGTCATAAGCAGCACACAAAGTCCCATAAAGGCAATCAAGGTACCATTAAGTTTGGTAAATTCAGCGGTTGCCCATAACACAAGCAAACCAATGAATACAGCCAACATAATTTTTTCGCCTTTTGAGATAGGACCCATTTCTTGTAATACTTTATTGGCCATTTCTTTTGCTTCCGGAGTGTTTTTAATTTCTGGCGGATAAATTTTATAAAGTACATACGGAATTGCAATAAGGGCTACAACGCCTGGAACAACTGCTGCTATGAACCAACTCATCCATGTGATATCAACATTTAAAATCTTTTTGGCCAATTCGGCAGCAATGGGATTGCCTACCATGGCCGTCAAAAACATAGCTGATACAACAAAGTCAATGTGGAATACAGATGTCATTAGAAAAGCACCGATTCTTCTAGAGGACGTCCCTGGATGAGAATCAAAAGCTTGGCACAAACTGGCCACAATAGGGAAAACCAGCCCCCCCGACCTAGCCGAGTTAGAAGGGATCGCTGGTCCAATAATTACATCACTAATCACTAAAGAATATACTAACTTCAGACTGCTATCACCAAATGATCGCATAACTAAGTAAGCAATACGTTTACCTAGGCCCGTAATAATAAATGCCCGCGCAAGAATAAATGCAGAAACAATTAACCATACAGTAGAGCCACTAAAAGCTGTTAATACTTCTGTAAATTTTATGGTATTCGTCAATGCTACCATTACCATAGCAATTAGGGCTACAGAACCCGCCTCGATAGGTTGCAAAATAAAACCAACCACTGTACCCATGAAGATGGAGAATAAATGCCAAGCTTGAGGTTTTAAGCCTGCAGGTACAGGTATAAACCATAGCGCTATTACAAGCCCAACTGTCAATAAAGCTGCAATTTTTTTATTCAAAATAACACTCCTACCTTTACATTTTTCGAAAATTCATGTTAATACTAGCATGAATTCCAGGTAGGAAGAACCTTTTGTTCCTTTTGGTCATTTTGTTCAAAACAGACATGAACAAATCTCATCTAAGCAAACTTAATGTTCAATTATCTTTTTTTAAATGAACATGAGTGCGGTGAGTTGGCATCGCTTGTAGAGGATCTTCAGGCCAGGCGTGTTTCGGATAACGTCCCATTAAATCCTTTTTCACTTCGAAATAAGCATTTTTCCAAAAACTTGCAAGGTCTTGGGTAATTTGAATGGGGCGATGAGCAGGTGATAGCAGGTGAAGCGTAAGGGCTACCTTACCTTGCCCGATTCGAGGGGTTTCTTCTAAACCAAACATTTCTTGCAAACGCACAGCTAGCACAGGAATAGAAGTCTGGCTGTAATCAATAGGTATACGTTGACCACTCGGAACAGCAATATGTGTTGGGGCCCAATTATCAAGCTGCTGCCCTTGCTCCCAAGTGAGCATCGATCTAAGTACTAATACTAAATTTAGCCCTTCAATCCGATTTGGATTGGCCTTACCATATAGATAAGGTCCTAACCAATCCTCTAAGGTAGCTAGTAAAGCTTCCTCTGATACATTCGGCCAGTTAGGCTGGCAGGAATGCATAAACGCAAGCCGTTGGCGGAGTTGTAAGGCGGCCTTTGTCCATGGAAGAATTTTCAGTCCTTCTTCTCGAATTCCTTCTAATAAAGCTGTTGCTAACTTTGCTGGATCACAACCTACAATCGGAGTATTTTCTAGAATCAAGGCACCGAGTTTCTCATAGCGCCTTGCTCTCACTATCTGCGCTTCGTGATCCCAGCTAATATCTTCTTGAACCTCAATCTGTTCGTTAAAATACTGACGTATTTCTTTCACATCAATCGAACTTCCGAGAAAAATACGATTATCCCGCTGCTGATCTCCCCCTAACTCGGCTGCCACCAAGTAGGGCTCTTGCGCTAAAGATTGGGGACCAATAAACGTAGCCCCACGACCATTTCGTAAGAGAAATCTTCCATCTCCTCTCCCTTGACCGATTCGGTCTGGATAAGCAAAAGCCAGTAAGACTCCGCAAGCACTAATATCATCAGTATCCTCATCTGAAATGGAAAATAGCTGAGTCCAATGACGAATTTCAACCTGAATTCGCTGATAGAGTTTAGAATCAATTTTATACCCTGAAGGACCAACAATTCCCGCTTTCTTTCCACCATGCAGTACCTCAATACGTAAACGCAAATCAGCATCAGGCATACTTTTATCATTTTGGAATAAATCCCTTTGACTGAGTAATGCAGCAATCTCACAAGCTAATTTCCCATATCCTAAGGATTTGCCCTTCAAAATCATATGACTTAGGCGAGGATGAATTCCCACCTCAGCTATTTGTTGACCATGGGCAGTAATACGCCCTGTACTCGATAAAGCACCTAATTGTTGTAATAACTCCCTCGCTTGCGCAATAGCTCCCTTAGGCGGCGGATCAAGCCACAATAACTCCTCTGGATCTTCTATACCCCATAAGGCAAGTTCCAAAGCTAAAGCTGTAAGATCTGCCTCCAAAATTTCTGGCGTGTTTCCCGCCCTGTGAGTTAAGTCTTCTTGAGGCGTCCATAATCGGTAACAAATACCTGAAGTTAAACGCCCTGCCCGTCCACGCCGTTGATCAGCAGCAGCCCGACTGACCTTTACCGTTTCTAAATGGGTCATTCCTGTACCTGGCGAAAAGCGAGATACCCGCATCAGACCACTATCAATAACAATCCCTACTCCTTGTACCGTAATACTCGTTTCAGCAATAGAAGTAGCTAATACTACTTTTCGTTTTCCAGCGGGTGCTGGTAATAAAGCTACATCTTGTTCTTCTTGTGGTAAGGTACCATAAAGCTTATATATAAATACCTCATTCTCATTTACCATTGCCAAAAGCTGAGACTCTACTCTACGAATTTCCCTTACACCTGGCAAAAAAACTAATATATCTCCTTGTTCAGCTAAAAGAACCTCTTGCACTTTGCGAACAACAGCTAGCTCTATATGTCCCTCAATAGGACGCTTATTATAATACGTCTCTACAGGATATGATTTTCCTTCACTGATAACGACGGGTGCATCTCCAAGGATGGAAGATACTGGAGTAGTATCTAACGTCGCCGACATCACCAAAAGTTTTAATTCTTCTCGCAGCAGTGCCTGGGACTGCAAACACAATGCTAATCCCAGATCTGCATGTATACTTCGTTCATGAAACTCATCAAAAATTACAATACCGACATTTTCAAGAGAAGGATCCCTATGTAATAGACGAGTCAAAATTCCTTCTGTAATTACCTCGATTCGAGTCTTCGGACCAACACAAGTATCTAGCCGAACTCGGTAACCGACAGTTTCTCCTACTTGCTCTCCTAACAAGGCCGCTATATAACGAGCAGCTGATCGAGCCGCTAAACGGCGGGGTTCTAATAGTAAAATTCGTTGCCCCGAAAGCCAGGGCTCATCTAATAAAGCCAAGGGAATCCGTGTAGTTTTCCCTGCTCCTGGTGGCGCCACGAGAACAATATTTTTAGAAGTGCTTAATTTTGTCTGTAATTCAAGTAAAATATCTTCGATGGGTAATTTTTTCATTCTGGCAAAAACCGCCTAATTTTTTCTGGTACCCTTCCCCTGAGGAAGGCCTGTATTTTATCTTGCTTTTTATTATAAATAACACCAAGATAAATAATTCCAATTCCAACAAAGCTTAAAATAAAGGGAAACCACACGGAATCGTTAAACACACGATAAGCTAAATGTCCAATATACCCATTCACGCCTATTGTACCAAATACAAGGAAAACCTTACGTCGTAATAATATCCCCAATACTAGTAAACCAAGGTTAATCAAACAATAGGCAATCCTAGACCATTCATTATTGCTATCAAGAAAAGTAAGTCCGGACCAAAAAGCTAATGTTCCAAATAAATATCCCCAAAAAGCATAGTCTCCTTGATAAATCTTCCTCTGGCAGCGATAGTCAACAAGCATAGAGATGACTATCATTGTCAAACCAAAAAACAAGGACACCCAGCGGGTAATAACCCAATTATGCTCCACCCCAAATAAAAGTGGCGTTATATCCATTGATAAAAAGTATAAGATAATATATAAAGGTGCAGTTAGCAAAGGAAATGAAAAAAATCGTAAGGCAATACAAGCACTAGCAATGGTTCCCACTTCTATGAAGCACCAGCCACCACGAATCCAATGATAAAAGCTGCGATAATTACCAGGCTCAGAATGAGGCCACCACCCTAGAGCCCGCTCTAAACCAAAAATAGCCAACGGCGTCATACATACTGCCATGACAATCAGTAAGCCTGCCGCAACCCTGAGCCCCTTCTTTTCCCATAGCATCTTTCCTATGCCAGTGAAACAAACTGCATAAAGTACTGCAATGGAAAAAATCCCCATACCACCAAATTGATTCCAAGTATTATTCATAAACCAACCCATGGCTGAAATAACTAGAAGGGCACCAAAATAATAGGCTAAGTGGGAAAGTTGAAATTTCGGCTCATTAATCTGCCGTTCATCCCATAACTTCCATAATTTATCTCCCTGTTCCTGTGAGATAATGTTTTCCTCTATAGCTTGTTTTATTTCTTTACGAGTGATCTCCAAGATAAACACCTCCTAAAAGTTAAGCTCTACCCGATAACCTATTGGTTTGCTCTATGTATATTTCTTTGCACCTGCTATAATACTTCGGCAAAATACTGATTTAATCGACTCAATCGCCATTAATGCTTTTACAGGGGGAGATTTCTCGATGACGGAAGCAATTCGCCCCAAGGCACGATGGCTGAAACGGGAAGGATCATCAAAGATAAAATGAGATAGCTTCCCCCGCTCGATAGCCATAGCAATCATTCGATCAAAGGTTGTTTCTGGTACAAGCACTCGTTTTTCCCGAGGTTTCATTTGAATGCAGCCAAATTTACAGGTAGTTACACAAACACCACAACCTAAGCATAAATCTTCTTCGTAGACCGCCTTTTTATGCTTATTTGTTTGCTGCCCTTTTACCAAACTAATTACTCCTAGTGGGCAAGCTTTTACACATGAATTACAGCCTATACATTTCTGATTATTGATTTGGACTACCCAATTGGAAGTAACTACGGCGTGACCCATGTTGAAATTTTTCATAGACTGTAGCATCCCACAGCAACAGCCGCAACAGTTACAAAGAAATCCTACATTTTTTTGTACATTGTCAGCAATTTGTACTAAGCCAGCAGTTTTACATTGTTCTAGAATCATCATAGAAACAGCTGTTGTAATTGGCTCAGCCATTCCTTTTTTGATTAATAACTCTGCGCTGTTACCAAATGTCATACAGGTCTTTTGCGGGGCGCTGCAACTTTTCCCCAGATGACTGGCCTTATGACGACAGGCACATAAAGATAAACCAATGGTTTTTGCAGAGGTAATCACTAAGCTTGCTTTCTCCCAATCTAGAACCTCAGTATAATCATCTTCAAATATTGCTTCTTCACGAACTAAGGATCTCCCTAATTGGGTGCTCTCTTCGAATATACTATGAGCAAAACGATCATCTTGAAACATATATTGATCAAAAAGCTCTGCGAGCTCCTTCATCGGTAATTCATCGCGCGTTCGCATAAAAATAAATTCAAAAAACCCAATCACGACAGGCGCTAAGACTACATAACATTCTCCCTTGTATTCTAAATCAAAAACTAAACCTCGCTCTGCCATAATTGTTATTTTATACTTTAATGATTCTACTGGAATACCAAGCTTACATGCTAAAACTGTAAGAGAAGTAGGACGCAGAGGAATTTGCCTGGCAAGCTCAGCTTCTTCTGTAGAAAATAATAGTTTTAGTATTGCAATAAACACTGGCGAATAGGGTGCTCCGGTTATATTATAGTCCAAGCGTTGTTGCAACAAACGATATTCTCGGTCACTATTACCAATGTGCCCCATTTTGTATCCCCTCTTCTTGCCCGAATAGTACCCTAACTATATCAAAAAGACGGCTGCTTTGAAAGTCTCAAAGCAGCCGTCTTTTTGATATTATCTCTCTAACATTTTTTATACAAAACCAGCTATCCTTCCAATCGGAAACCATCAGTCTATACCTGCATTATATTATCTCATTTTGAACCGATGAATCGGTCTTCCTACAGGCATATATTCAAGCAGCATTTGAAGTTTACCTTCAACTACTAGATAATCTAAATAACGCCTAGCAGTCACTCTAGAAATTCCTACTTGGCCTGCTACATCATCAGCGGATAAAGCTTCTGATTGACAACTTAGTAAATCAATAACGGAATCCAATGTCTGCCCATGCATATTCTTAGGCAAATGAGAGCTAGCCTTTGCCATTTTCGCGGAAAAAAACTTATCAAGTTCTACCTGACTAAAGCTATCTTGTTCTACTATCTTACTATTAAAATCTCGGTATGCCTCTAATGTATTACGATAACGATCAAATTTGAATGGTTTTATAATATAATCAATTACCCCCGAGCGCATAACCTTACTAATCATATCGCTATCATTCGCTGCCGTAATTAAAATAACATCCACTTCTATATCTCGTTTTCGTAGTGAGGCTAATACACCCATACCGTCAACTTCTGGCATATAAATATCGAGTATGATTAAATCAGGATGCAGCTTATTCGCCATGTCTATTGCCTTTGTACCATTATCGGCAATACCAACTACCGTAAAACCATCCACTGCCTCCGTAAACCTTTTATTAATATCAGCAACCATTGGATCGTCTTCTACAATCAATACTTTAATTTTCTTCATATCTGTCACCTTTACTATTATACGGAATCCACACCTTAAATTCCACGCCGCCTGCTGGTAAGTTCGAATGGGAGACTACTCCATTATTTAGAAGCACCTTTTCTGATACTAAGGCCAAGCCATACCCTCTATTACTGCCTTTACCTGAAATCCCCCGTACATAGATGCTATCTCCTAGTTCTTCATCAATCCATGCCCCAGAGTTTTGTACAGTTATTTGAACTCCTGCCTTTTTCTCTTTAATGCAAAGTAATATCTTCTTAGTCTTAGCAATCGTTACAGCTTCTGTAGCATTTTCAATTAGATTACCTAATATAATCACCATATCTCCACTAGTAAGCTGACCCGGTAAGGTCTGCATAGTTGTATCCGGCGTTATCACAAATTGGATACCTAGTTCTCTAGCGCGGCTCATCTTCCCTACTAACAGGCCAAAGGTAACAGCATCTTTAATATTATAGCGCATTTTTTCAAATTCACTCTGGTTATTCGCATAACTTTCAATAATTAAATCGACGGCTTGTTCATATGATCCCAGTTGAATAAGTCCTGCAACTGCGTGTAACTTATTTTTAAACTCATGAGTTTGTGCCCGTAAAACATCTACAAAACGATGTACTCCCGTCATTTCTTCTGCTAAGCGGGATATTTCTGTACGATCCCGAAAGGTAATTACCGCCCCTACTACAACACCTTCTACGATAGTCGGAATAATATTAGATAAAATGATAATATCATTCACCCGCTGCTCATGATCATATAATGCTGTACCTGTTCCGATTACAAAATCTAAGCGAAGCTGGGTAATAAACTTTGTAATTGGTTCCCCATAAATTTCTTCAGCTTTTCGCCCAATAATTGCTACCGCTTCATTGTTAATGACTCGTACATGTCCCTTGACGTCAACTGCTACTACCCCTTCCCGTATAGCATGCAATGTGGCCTCATTTTCTCTCAGTAGGGTAGCTATTTCGTAGGGTTCCAAACCATAGATCGCTTTTTTTATATTCTTTGCAACGAGAACAGATCCAATAATACTGAGCACTAAGGCTACTAGTAGCGCATAAAAAACATTCTGAGCGCCCTCTAAAAACATATGGTAAATATCATCAACATAAAAACCAACAGATACAAAACCAATCTGCTTAGTCGCATCATTTATCGAAAAGATTGGTATGTTTGCCCTTAGAGAGGGGGCCAAGCTCCCTTTAGCAATATAGACATACTCTTGTCCGCCTAAAACTGGATCACGATATAGATTTGACAAAGGCGTACCTACATTACTTGAAGTCGGATGGGATAAACGAATCTGTTCCATATTTGATATTACAATAAAGGCTGCACCCGTTTTAATACGTATTTCTTCTGCAATAGGTTGCAACACTTCTGATGGATGATTATCAATAATGTTTCTTTTGACTTCCGGCATTTGTGCAATAGATCTTCCTATAGCTAATGCGCGTTCGCCAACATTCTCCTGAACGCCTTGATAAATATGTTGTGTAACAAGTGCACCAGCCATCATCAAGGCCAAACAAACCATTCCCACCGTCAATAACATAATTTTATATTGCAGTGATATACTAAACTTTTTTTTACACAAAAAAAACCACCCCATGACTGCATAACATTCCACATACATTACCGTGTTCCTGCCTGCATAGGGTGGTTTCCATTTTATACTGGTTTTCGGATCACATCAAGTATCGTACCGTCACGATACTCTACCACACCTACAATATCATCAGTTACAGGAATGGCTTCAGGTTTCCCAGTTAAACTATAAGCAATATGCTGTAATTCTTCAATGGACATTAAAGGAATATTGGCTTCCTTTAAGTTTTCAAGAACATCTTTACGGTTTGGATTGACAGCAACCCCCCGCTCAGTAACAATAACATCTACCGTTTCACCAGGCGTTACAATAGTGTGTACCCGGTCAAGAACCATCGGCAAACGACCACGAAGGAGTGGTGCTACTACAATTGAAAGACCTGCACCAGCTGCTGTATCACAATGACCACCAGAAGCCCCCATAATAACACCATTGGAATTAGTAATAACATTTACGTTAAAGTCAACATCTACTTCTGTCGCACTTAAAATAACTACATCTAGCTTATTGACAATCGGTCCTCTGTTATGAGGATTCGCATAATAAGATGCTGACATTTCCAAGTGATTCGGATTATTTCGCAAAGAATCGATAGAAGGTATATCAAAATCCTGCACATCAAACAGTGTCTTAAATAATCCTTGTTCTAGCATATCAATGAAAGGAGCTGTAATACCGCCAACCCCAAAGCTGCCGACTATACCTTGCTCTATCATCTTTTCTTTAATAAATTGAGCGGTTGCAAGAGAAGCACCACCACTACCTAATTGCAAAGAATAATCATTTTTAAAATATCCTGAATACTCAATTACACTAGCCGCATATTCAGCAATAATAAGTTCTTTAGGATCTCTACTAATACGTAGTGCACCCGAGGCAATCCCCTTAGGATCACCAATGGCATCGACTTCCACAATGTAATCCACATTGGTCTGAGGAATGCTAATTGGAAATAAAGGATGAGGTACTAAATGATCTGTAATAGCGACAACCTGATCTGCATAGGTCGCATCACACATCGCATAACCCATGGAACCACATGCTGACTTGCCTTCAATACCATTAATATTGCCATAGGTATCACAAGCTGGAGCGCCAATGAAAGCAACGTCAATAGCAAGTTCTCCACTTTCAATAGCTCTAGCACGTCCGCCATGAGAACGAATGAGTACTGGCTTTTTCAAATACTTTCCTGATGTAAACAATTCTCCTAGCTTACCACGACCACCACTCGTTTCAATAGCGGTAATAACGCCTTGTTCAATAAAAGGAATAATTGCATCATGGGTACTTGTAAGAGAACTAGCAGCTAACGTGATATCCTTAATGCCTTTACGAGCGATGGCTTCTACAACCATATTTAATACATAGTCACCGTTACGGAAGTGATGGTGAAAAGAAATGGTCATACCGCTTTTTAGACCAGTAGCTTCAATAGCTTGGTCAATGGATTTTACTATTTTTTCCGAACGAGGCTTATTGACTGTGATTTTAGGCCCTACAACCCTTCCTGTAGGAACAGCACCAAATGCACCATTATACAATTTGACTTCTTTAAAACCTGGTATTACTAAAGGAATATCTCTACCTGCTTTATTAATCATTTGTCGAACCCCCTTTTCGTAAACCAAGAGCCCTTGCATAGCCAATGACTCTCTCGGCACGAGTGACTACTGGAACATCGATCATTTTTCCGTTTAATGCGATAACTCCTGAGTTCTTTGCTTTTGCTTCTTCATAGGCTGCAAGAACTCGTTCAGCTAAGTCGATTTCCTTTTCAGTGGGAGCAAATATTTTGTAAAGCATTTTAATTTGTCTTGGATTAATAACAGACTTACCATCAAACCCCATCTCTTTAATGCGAGTCGTTTCTGCAATGAAGGCTTCATCGTCATTCACATTAGTAAAAACTGTATCAATGGCCTGCACCCCAGCAGCACGAGCTGCAAGTATTATCTGGGATCTTGCACCAAATAGTTCACTACCGTGAGAACTTCTAGTGGTTTTTAAGTCAGCAAGAAAATCTTCGGCGCCGAGGGCAAGTGCTACCATCCGAGGGCTAGCAGAACAAATTTCGTAAGCTTTCATTAGGCCTTTTGCTGTTTCAATAGCAGCCATCATTTTAATGGAACCATGGGCAAAACCATTTTTCTCTTCTGCTTCTGAAATTATTTCATCAATTATCTTAATTTCTTCTGCCGTTTCCGCCTTTGGCAGACGAATCAAATCTGGCTTAGCAGGCAAAATAACGGCTAAATCATCTTTACCATAAGGTGTCGTAATATGATTAATCCGTACAGCAACCTCACAAGGATACTTTACTGTTTTAATTACATTATGCACCAATTGCCTTGCAGCATCTTTTTCACTAATTAATACAGAATCTTCTACGTCAAAAATAACCGTATCTGCTCTATAAATACCAGCATTCTGTAACATGCCTGGATTATTGCCTGGTACAAACATCATAGCTCTACGCAATTTTTCCATAATAACCCCTCCTCATCCCGTGTGAAAATTTAAAACTCTCTTGTAAAATAATCTTATACAGCTTTTACTTTACTTCTAGCAATTGCAGTTAAAACTCTTGCTTCTATTGTGCAGTCTAATGCACCCCTATCATTAGCATGAATGGTTACATCTGACAATCCTTGTTCACGCGCCAAGCTTGTAATAAACTCCTCGATATGACGCCCATATTGTTTGATTACGGGACTTGTCAACTGAAGAATTATACCGCTACCACTCTCAGCAGGAGATACAGTAACCAAAATATCACTAGATTCTAACGTTCCAGCTTGTCCAGTTCCAACTATAGTCATTCTTAAACCTCCATCTAATATTGCTATCCTTTACCTTACTACATACTGGCCTGATCAGCCATGCAGCAAACTAGCTTTCCTTCTTCCATTAAAACATTAAATATTCAGTCAGAGAAGGTTTTGTTCATTTCGGTCATTATGGTCTTAAATAAGTCTTTTCCTTGTTACTTTTTTTCTTCTGGCTTTGCCAGCATTAAATTCACATGACAATATCCACCAGGAGTTTTTTGTAAATACTCCTGATGATAATCCTCTGCCAAATGAAAATTTCTAACAGGTTCTACTTCTACAACGATAGGTTCTTTGTAAGAAGTCTGCTTATCTTTGATAAAGTCGATAATAACTTCTTTATCTCCTGCATCTGAATAATATACTCCACTGCGATATTGAGACCCCTCATCTGGTCCCTGACGGTTTAGAGTGACAGGATTAATGATTCGGAAAAAATGCTCTAGTACTTTCTCCAAGGATAGTGATTCTTCATCATAAGTTAATTCACAGACCTCTGTATATCTAGTCATTCCTGAACACACTTGTTTATAGGTTGGGTTTGCCGTGTTCCCCTGTCCATAACCAACTCTTGTAGTTATCACTCCTTTAAGCTGCGTAAAATAAGCTTCCACACCCCAAAAACATCCCCCTGCAAGCCAAATCTTTTTCATGAAAATCCCTCCCTTTCCTTACAAATTCTTAATCTTCATTTAAAAAAATTCCTGCCTTCCAAGCCAAAGCTTGTAGATACAAATAGAATAAAATATCTTTTCCCTTTTAGGGAAATCATATCTTTCATCAATGACTATTCTTCATTACTCAAAAAATCAAAATCAATATTCCCTAACAAATAAGCCTCCATTTTTCGATGGGGTCCCGCAAAGGAGAGATTATTCCAATCTCGGCGATGTACCCATTTAAGTCGTCTTCCCAAAGGTATCTCTTTTCCTGGTGTAATAACACAGTAGTAAAAAGAAATATCCCATTGCCGATGACTAAAAGTATGATTACATTGTAATAACAATCTTTCTGATTGGATTTCTTGACCAGTCTCTTCTAATAGCGTCTGACGAAATGTATCCATCACTTCTTCATTTTCAATCTCCACACTAGGAAATTCCCACATCCCAGCCAAAAGTCCCTTATTCGGTCTTTGGTGGAGCAGAAATTTCTCTCCATTACGAATGACTCCAGCTATGATCTTGACTGGCTTTGGCGGAGCTTTTTTCTTTTTTATTGGTAATTCTCCTTCTAATCCCCTAGCCCTTGCTAAACAAAAACTCTCTAACGGGCACAAATTACAACGAGGTGTTTTGGGTATGCAAATAGTTGCTCCCAAATCCATCAGAGCTTGGTTAAAGTCTCCTGGATGTTCTTCTGGCATTTCCCTTTCCACCAAGCTTTTAATTTTACGTTTCCCCACGAGGGAAGCAATATCATCTTCTATACAATATAATCGGCTAAATACACGAAGAACATTCCCATCAATAGCTGTTTCTTTTTTATCATAGGCAATACTCAAAATAGCCCCAGCAGTATAATCACCAACACCTGTAAGGCTTATCACCTCTGCTCTGGTATTAGGCACCTGCCCTCCATACGATTCACTTACTTCCCGCACACCTTGTAGAAGGTTTCGCGCCCGTGAATAATATCCAAGCCCTTGCCAATAACGAACCACCTCTTCCTCCTCGGCAACTGCCAAGCTTTCTAAGGTTGGAAATCGTCCTACCCATCTTTCAAAGTAATTTTTAACTGCCTCTACCCTTGTTTGTTGCAGCATGACCTCCGAAACCCAAACCTTATAAGGATCTTTATCTTTGCGCCATGGTAAATCTCTTTTACAACCTTGATACCATGTCAATAAAATATCAGCTATTCCCATTACAATGCTCCCTATTTTTCAACAAATTATCTATAAATTTACTATATCATATATCGAGCTAATTCTTTTACATAAGTTTTAATAAAATGCCTACTTTATAAGAAATGTATGGCAATCCTATACTATAGAGATTCTCATACATTTTAATACAAAAGTCGAATATAACAAGGATATTTCGCTACCAATATCTAATTATACTAATCGCGGATAAATGCAGTTATATGCAAGGGAGGCACATACTATGAAAATTTTATTTTGGGATATTGATGGAACTTTATTGAAAACAGCCAAAGCCGGCTTATATGCGTTTGAAGAAGCAGTTGCTGAAATGTTTAGCACTACATTCGATTTTACTACAATCAAAACAGCTGGCATGACTGATTATTATATCTCCCATCAAGTAATCCTTCTTGCTACTGGTTGTGAACCCTCTGTCCATGAAGTTTGTAAGCTAATGAGTCTTTATGAAAAAATATTACCCCGCCATTTGGCAAGCAGACAAGGACACCTTACTCCATCCGTAAAAGATATTTTAACCCATTTACACCACAGACAAGACTATGTCTCTCTACTCCTTACAGGTAATACGGAATTTGGCGCTAAAGCCAAACTTAGCCATTATGAACTTGATGGCTTTTTTAACTTTTCATCCAGCGCCTTTTGTGGAACCTGCTTTTACCGCACTGAAATATCTAATCAGGCCCGCACCATCGTCAACGATCGTTATCCAACTGTAACCTCTGACCAAATCTATGTTATCGGCGATACTCCCAATGATATTGACTGCGGTAAGGCCATCGGGGCAAAAACGATTGCAGTTGCGACTGGCATGTACTCTCTAGAAGAACTGCAGGACCATTCCCCCTGGTGGGCTGTATCTACCTTGCCATCCCCCACCGAATTTGAACAGCATTTACAGAAATAGACCCCATTTTTGTTATTGCGACCACACAGATCCATTCTACAATTATATTCATTTTTAGGAGGTCCCACCATGCATCATGTAATAGAATTGTTAAAAAACCATGTATCTGTACGGAAGTTTAAAGACCAGCCTGTCGATGACCAGTTATTACAAGAAATTATTGAAGCAGGCCAACATGCCTCTACTTCCAACCACATCCAAGCCTATACGATTATTAGAGTCAAGGATAAAGGCAAGAGACGAGCCTTAGCAAAGTTAGCAGGAAATCAATCTTATGTTGAAGAATGCCCCGTATTTTTGGTATTCTGTGCTGATTTAAACAGGCTTGGCAGAGCCTGTAAAATGAATAACAAGAAGTTTGAAAGTGGCTATACAGAAAATTTTATTCTAGCAACTGTAGACACAAGTTTGGCAGCACAGAACATTATGACAGCCGCAGAATCAGTTGGTTTAGGCGGCGTGTATATTGGTGCCTTACGAAATAATCCTGAAGATGTTTGTTATTTATTAAATATTCCCCATAATGTATATCCTGTATTTGGTATGTGTCTTGGTTATCCTGAAGTAAAAAATAGCATTAAACCGCGTTTGCCTTTATCTTTAGTCTTTAAGGAAGATAGCTATACCCTAGAAGGCGACGAAGAAATCTTAAAAAATTACGATGCTAGTATACGGGATTACTATATCGAAAGAACAAATGGTGTAAGAAGCAACACGTGGACAGAAGGAATGTCAAGTTTTTTGAAAGATAAACAAAGACCCCACATGAAAGAATTCTTAAAAAATAAGGGCTTTGAAATGATATAATTATATAGAACTCACTATAGACTGTTAATATCAGAAATCAACTGTTATAGTCTTTAGTATTTTTACCTATCTATAATCCATAAAAAGGGTCTGTGCTGAAACTATCGTTTAGCACAGACCCTTTCTGCTTCTAATAACTTAATCTATCCGATGACTAAACCGCTCTAAGACTCCCATCTTCATCTCGTTAACAGTCTGTAATTCCCTGCCCTTGACGGTCAGGGAAACAGGCTGTAAACTCGAAATAAGTTCGCTCTAAGGGTCTCCGGACCCAAGGCTCACTTATATAAGTGGGAGTTAAGAGCGGCTAAGTCCCTGGATAAGTGCGACTAAGATTTAGATGGAGTTAAAACTCCATCTGAATCAAGTCTTCTTTATAACGTTAAAACTACATCTTTCATCTTACGCTTCGGCACATGATGCTCTTGCCTTTCATCACGCCAGTATTTTATATCTTCACCTTCTTCAATTTCTTCAATGATAACTACTTCTTTCGGTTTACCTAAAGCCAAAACCAGTAAGATTTCATATTGATCTGGAATATGTAGCGCCGTCTGTAATTCATCACGCTTAATGCTTTGGATCATACACCCACCTAAATCCATCGAGCGTGCACCTAGCAAAATACTTTGGGCTGCAATTCCATGATCTACGCCACTTGTGCCAATCTTCTTATCTTGAAGAATAATAATGTAACCGGAAGGCCTCTCCCCTTCTTTAGGTCCGGACCAATCTTTTAGGTATCCAGCCCATAATAAATGAGGGAAAATGATTTGATTTTTCTCTTTATCGCTAGAGATAATGTATTTCAATGGCTGTTTGTTAGCTCCCGAAGCAGATAACCTACCATAATTCACAAGTTCAAGCAATCTGCCCTCGGATATGCTATGTTCTTCATAAAAACGACGATAAGATCGATTGGAAACAACTAAATCATAAAACATTTTTTCTATTCCTCCTGCGTTTATATTTGCCATCCATTTGCATAGATAGGTTAGCAGCTCCTAATATAATTTCTTTATAACCCGAAATATCCCATCACCGCATCCATAAGTTCAGGCATCAGCGTAGTAGCTAATAAAAGTAAGGTTAATAGAATCAATACAAGAGTAAACGCCCAAGAAACCATATTGTACCAAGGAGCATTCACATAGCCGCCCATAATATTTTTATTACTAGCAATAAGAACCATAAAAATAAGAATCGGAGGTAATAACATACCATTTACTACTTGAGAGGTAATCATTACTTGATAGAGAGACAAATCCGGCCATAGTACTAATCCTGCACCAATCACAATTAAAGCGGTATATAAGCTAAAAAAAGCAGGAGCTTCTTTATAGGTTTTACTAACGCCACGTTCAAAACCTAAAGCCTCACAAACAGCATAAGCGGTACTCAGTGGTAAAATAAAGGCTGCCAGCATAGAAGCTCCTAATAGACCAAAGGAGAACAGCATGCTTGCATACTCACCAGCTAATGGCTTCAATGCCATTGCCGCATCTTTCACCGTTTCAATAGAAATTTGATTCGTAAATAAGGTAGCTGCTGTTGCTACGATGATAAAGAAGGCAATCAACCAAGTAAAAAAAGCCCCAAACATAACATCCCAGAAAGTATATTTATAGTCTTCAGCAGTAATTCCTTTATCGACAACGGATGCTTGAACATAAAACTGACCCCAGGGTGTAATGGTAGTGCCAATTACACCAATGGCCATGATTAAATAATCCGCCTTAGGAGAAAATGAAGGAGTAACAGAAGCAATTAAAACCTCTCCCCACGGAGGATTTACGATAAAGCCTGAAACCACATAACTAAAGAAGGTGGCACACAATACAAGAAAGATCTTTTCTATCTTCCCATAATCCGCTTTAAGAACTAACCACCAGACGAGTATCGCCATCGTAGGCACCGCTATATATTTACTAACACCAAAAATTTCAAAACTAGTAGCAATACCGGAAAACTCAGAAGCCGTAGTACCAATATTAGCAACCAACAGTACGCTCATCGCAAAAAACGTCCACTTAACACCAAACAACTCTCGAATTAAATCGGACAAACCACGTCCTGTAACAGCCCCCGTCCGCGCTGATATTTCTTGAGCAATCGCTAAACAAATGCTGCTGATCAACACAACAAATAATAACCCATACCCATACTTTGCTCCCGCAGCAGCATAAGTAGCAATACCACCTGCATCATTATCGGCAAAGGCTGTAACAATTCCAGGTCCCATTACTGCCATGAATAGTCCTAATCTTTTGCGCATATCTTTTATCATAACCATTTTTATCGCCCCCGTCCTGCCATCTTACTCAATGCAAACCAGGAGTATGTGTCCAGTTTGCCACGCTCTGGCATTAGAATATCAAGAATATCATCTACCGTTACAATTCCTAGCATAACATCATTTTCATTCACAACGGGTACTGCAAGTAAACTATATTTGTTTATTACCTCTGCCACACGTTGGTAATTATCTTCATCTTTTACTACAGCAACTTTCGTGTGCATTAAAGCTTCTAATGTAGTATGAGGTGCAGCTACAATTAGCTCCCGCAAGGAAAGAACCCCCTGAAGATGTTCATCATCGTTCATAACATATAGATAATAAATCGTTTCTGCCGTTGGCGACAATTCTCGTAATTGATTGATTGCTTCTTCTGCTGTAATTTGTGACGAAAAAGAGATAAATTCATTCGTCATCAAGGCCCCAGCAGTACCTTGCTCATATTGCATGAGTTCCCTTACATCCTCAGCATCATCAGTTTCCATTAAGCTAAGTAATCCTTCAGATTTCTCCGTAGGCAACTCTGCTAGAATATCAGCTGCTTCATCTGGTGGCATCTCTTCTAAAATATCAGAAGCTCGTTGGGCATCCATTTGTTCAATAATTTCCACCTGTGTATCCAGGTTCATTTCTGCTAACGTATCAATGGTCTGCTGTACATCTAAACTATCCATGAAGTTTGCCCGGCGTTTATAATCCATCTCTTCGATTAAATCAGCAATATCAGCAGGGTGCAATTCTGTCAATTGCTGTTTTACACGATTTAACTGCAGATTGGAATTCCAACTTTCCAAGGGTTTGATATATTCTAAAACTAACCAATTTTGTTTAAACTTCTTGAATAAAAATTCCAACCCTAAACGCCTAAATAAGCCACGCACTCCAATATCGACCGCTAGTAATACCATGAGTTGCCGTTCTTCTTGTACCACCCATGATAAAATAATGTCATTTACCCTTACCATTTTTGAGCCCTTTAGATCAATAATCTGTTTATCCAATAACCATTTACTGGCATAAATATCATTATCATGTAAAGGAATTGTTTGTTCTGGCGAAAACGTCCCCACAAGCTTTACCCTATGCCCTTCGTAAAGTTCAACGAGATCAATGGGGATTAGATTGTGTATTTTTTTTGCATATTTAATACCAATTACCCGTGGATAAACCCCATCCCAACGTACTGCTATATCTTTAATCCGGCCAATATTATTGCCCGTTACATCATCAATCGGCTGACCGATTAGTTGGCTGAAATAAAATTCGCCTAACATTTTCACTTCATTCATATTCTATTCCTCCTTCTTTTGTCGGAGTCCGTCCGCTTTACATAAGATGGACAGACAATTCTTATATGCACTTTGGATTTTTATGCTGCCACTGGGACCGGAATCCATAAAACCACCTCCATTATTATTTCAATAAGCAAACAGGAATATAAAAAGACCTCTTATCGTCTATAAGAAGGTCTTTCATGTCACCATGATGCTATTACTACGACCTTCCCCAATCGTTGAGCTTTGGCACTGCATAACGTAGAGGTCAAAACAACCTCAGCCATCTTAAGTAAAACCTTAATTCGGTAATACCTGTTCTACCCATTGGCGTCTTTCGACGTTTCCGGGCAATGGCCTATGTTCATACAGGAGCCTCACCTAACGAAGAAGTTCCATATTATATAATTCTAAGTACCTGTTGCCCTATTATTCTATGCAGTACCACGGTCGTATTCTTTACTAAATAAAAAAATAGATAAAGCCCCCCTTGCCGGAAGGCTTAATAAGCGAACTAAATACATTCACACCTTCCTCACTCGTACGAGTTTTGGCACTGCATAACGTAGAGTACAAACCCAAATCACTCAGCCACCTTAAGTAAAACCTTAATCCGGTAGTACCTGTTCTACCCATTGGCGTCTCTCGACATTTCCGGGCAGTGGCCTATGTTTATGCAGGAGCCTCACCTAACGAAGAATTATTATTATACTATGAGATTACTACCTTTATAGAAATGTGTCAATACCTATTTGACTTTTCGTCAAATCTTTAAATCGGCTATTAATATGATTCTATAACTAGTAGATGTTCAACAAATGCAATTATCCCCGTCAAGCTCCCTATATGTCTATATTTATCTATTTATCTATATAATATGCACTCAATCTCCAATCAGCGATAAAAAAATGCTTGCTGTAAATTAGCAAGCATTCTTTACTGTTAAAACCAACCCTATTAGATTTTAGAGATAACAATGTGCATACCTTCATTTTGAAAAAAGTTATTGTAGCTCCTGTTGGCTTTTTTGGCAAGAGTATGCAAGGTCGAGTTCATTTTGCTTTTCTTTTGATTGTCTAATATTTTGAAGTTGCGATAGGAGCATACCCACTAGCATAATAATACATCCCAGCAGTTCTCGCCTTCCTAGCGTTTCATTTAAAATCATCCACCCACCAATGGTTGCAAACACAGTTTCCATGCTGAGGATAATTGCTGCATGGGATGGTTGTGCATTTTTTTGACCAACTACTTGCAAGGTATAAGCAATACCAACAGAACAAATACCACCATAAAGTATTGGCATTAGTGCTTGACTGAGAGTATTGATGCTGATAGTTTCTATGAAGAAAGCAGTTATTAAACTCATCACGGAACAGGTAACAAATTGAAAAAAGGATAATTTTAATACATCCACTTTTCGCGAAAAGTGATCAATTACTAAAATATGAACAGCCCAGAATAAAGCCCCTACAAGTTCAAGAAATTCTCCATAAGAAATAGAGAAACTATCTTTAACACAGAGCAGATATAACCCAGCAACAGCAATAACTGAACCAAGCCAAGTACTCATGCTAACATATTGTTTTAAAAATATCCCTACCAAAGGCACAAGCACAATATATAGACAAGTAATAAAGGCTGCTTTTCCTGCTGTAGTATATACCAAGCCAATTTGTTGCAAAGACGCGCCCATAAAAAGGACTGCACCAGCAAGAAGACCAGCTCCCATCACATGTTTTAAACTTTGCTCTTTATTGCCTTTATCCTGAGGATTTTTATTGAAAAAAAACATAAGCGGCACTAGGGAAAGACTTCCTAATGCAAATCTAACACCATTAAAAGTAAAAGGACCTACATATTCCATTCCTACTCTCTGGGCTACAAAAGCAAAGCCCCATATCGCTGCAGCTAACAAAAGTAACAAATTTGATTTAAGAACACTCATTAACAATACCCTCTTTACTTAAATTGTTTTTTCTTAAGATACAATTTAACACATTAAATGGAGTCCGTCAAAATTTCCCTATTTAATTAACCAATTAATGATGTAAAAGTCATTCTCTTAAGTACTATTACTTAATTTAAAATTATATGAAAAATTTACAAAAACAAAACATGTTAATAACAATCCATACGATTCTTTCGTTTATACTTAAACCATTATATTCCATTTTAGGATAAATAAAATTCAGGAGAGTGTTTTAATGAACTTCACAAACATTTCTTGGACACATTTTCTTGCAGCAGGCGCGACCCTTGCAGTACTAACATTTGCTATCAATCTAATTGACATCCCACAAGTAGAGGCTAAAGCCAATCCTCAGATATTTGATTTAGAGGCACATCGCGGTGGACGTGACGCTCGCCCAGAAAACACCCTTGTTTCTTTCGCTTATGCCTTAGAACTCGGTGTAACAACCCTAGAAATGGATATGCAACTAACTAAAGATGATCAAATCGTAATCAGTCATAATCCTATTATGAATGCAAATTTGACGAAAGGTCCAGATGGCAATTATGTAAAAGCAGGTCAGTATGATATTCGCAAAATGACGCTAAAAGAAATAAAACAATTTGATGTTGGTACGATGAATCCTAACGCTGGTGATTATTATGAAAGCCATGGCAAAACCCAATTATCTGTACCTGGAACAAAAATCCCCACCTTGGAAGAAGTTTTTGAATTAGCCAATTCTTATGGCAACGATAAAATCTATTTTAATTTAGAAACAAAATCTTATGCAGATCCTGCTGATCCAAATCATGCAAACAATGCTGATCCAGAAAAATTTGTAAAGAAATTTTATGAAATCGTAAAAAAATATCATATGGAAGATCGGGTATTCTTACAATCGTTTGATTGGCGAACATTAAAAATTATGCATAACATTGATCCTACGATTACACTGGTAGCATTAAGCTCAGAACAACCCTCTTGGGGCTACGTAGATGGATGCTATCTTAAAATTGGTGACAAAAATGCTTCTCCCTGGTTGGCAGGTCTAAATATTAATGATTACCATGGCGACTATGTAAAAGCAGCAAAAGCAATTGGTGCTGATGTCGTATCTCCCTACTGGGAAGAGCTCTCCCCACAGTTAGTTAGTGAAGCTCACGAATTAGGTATGAAGGTTGTTCCCTGGACTGTAAATAGTCCTAAATCTATGAATATGTTAATTGATATGGGCGTAGATGGTATTATTTCCGATAAGCCTTGGATTCTCCGTGATCTACTCATCAAAAGAGATATCTCTGTGGCTGAACCTACTATTAATAGCAATAGCCCTTACCATATCGGCACTAACATTATCGATGTAGAAACCAAAAAATTATCTAAAGGTGGAGATTCTGCAGAGTAATAACATGTAAAAATTACATTCTACATATCGTACACTAAGGAAAGAGCCATAAATACCCCCACAGGGGCAATTATGGCTCTTTTCCTATTATGCTATTATACACATGTACTATTTTGTCTTATCATTATACTTTAAATTTAACGACAATTTCTTGCAATTCACCAGCTATAGTCGCTAATACCTGGCTAGCGGAAGCAATCTCCTCCATAGAAGCCAATTGTTCTTCACTCACAGCTGAAACATTGAGCGTCTCGCCAGCATTCGCCTGACTTTCAGAATCAATGACTTGTACCGACTCAACTAAATCTTGACTTCCTACTGCAATTTGATTAATAGAGTCAGATATCCCAGAAATTTGATCCGACAACTGGGTAACTGAACCGGCAATCTCCTTGAAAATAGTTCCCGCTATCTCAACTACATGCATACCCGTATCTACTGCGTCACTATTATTGTGAGTAGCAGCAATCGCTTCATCCATATCAGTTTCATTTTTTTTAATTAAATCGGCAATTTTTTCCGCTGCTTGATTCGATTGTTCTGCTAACTTTCGCACTTCTTCTGCAACCACAGCAAAACCTCTTCCCTGTTCACCAGCTCTTGCAGCTTCAATCGCTGCATTCAGTGCAAGAAGATTGGTTTGCCCTGCAATAGAAGCAATTAGACTTACAATTTCACTAATTTCTTGTGAACCTTTCGCAAGTTCACCAATGACTCTTTGAACAGACTCTGATCCTTGATTAATTTGTTTCATCTGCGCCATCGCCTGCTCGATGGCTTCCTGCCCCCGCTCTGTATTCTTTGTAGATCCGCTAGCAGTTTCCGAAATCATTTTACCTGTATTTGCAATTTCCCCGATACTTGCCGATATCCTCTCAGCTACAGCCGACATACTCGTTACCGATGCAGCTTGTCGTTCTGTCCCTTGGGCAATTTGAGTAATAGAAAGGGCTACTTGATTCCCCGCTTGTGCAGCTTGCTGTGCACTTGCTGTTAACTCTTCGCTAGATGAAGCAATCGTGTTTGCTTGTATTTGCACTTCGACAATCAGATATCGTAATTTTTCCGACATTTCTATAAAGGCTCGGGCAAGTTGCCCAATTTCATCATTGGAATGAATGACAAGTTGTCTCTGCTCAAGATCACCATCTGCCAATAGCAAGGCTTCATCCCGCATGAGAATAATGGGTCTAACAAATTTTTTACTGATATATGTAATCAAGAGAGCCGTCAATAGTATACAGAATAAAACAACCCAAAACATAATTTTAGCTAAAACAGATACTTCTTGTGTAACCTCCACCTCTGGCGCAGAAACTACCATTACCCATAGTTGTCCACCCTGGAGTTTTATTGGTGTAAAAACTCCGATGTTCTTAACACCATCTAAATCTATATAACGCCCAGAAGTTTTCTTCCCAGTTTTAGCTTCTTCGAAAAGTTTCTTGTATTGATCATCGACCTCCGTATTCTGCACTTGAAGCTCCGGATCCAATTTTTTTGTAGAGATATTTAACTTACCATTTAATTCTGGTCTTTTTCCATGAGCAATTATCATTCCTGAATCATCAATCAGCGCAGCAAACCCATTTTCTTTAAATTTCACCTCTTTAATCAGGTCATTTGCTCGTTGTAGGGACACATTTCCGGTTATAATTTTAACAAGCCTATTATTTTCTAACACTGGAACGGCAATAATCATGCTTAATTTTCCATTAACTTTCGCAAGTAAAGGATCTGATATGTAAACTTGCTTGGTATTCACTACCGCCTTAAAATAATCCCGGTCACTTACATTCGTTGTCGTTCCATTAAACCTTACCCCAGAACCATCCGGCAAGAGTGCATTAATATTGTCAAAATTACCCGTTCGTTTATAAGTATCATTTAAAGCCTTAACAATTTGTGTGGTATCATTACCTTTCATTGCTTGATTACTAGCCAAACCCTCTAGCTCAATGACCCGTTCACTAATGTTTCCTTGAATTTGGTTGGAATAATCAGTACCAATAGATACCACCGTCTCATCAATACTTCTTGATAAAATTTGATTAGCAAAATAATAGCTTAACCCAGCCACCGTTCCCAATGAGACTATCATTAAAGGTAGTATCATTAACAATAATCTAGTACGCATACTGGCAATTCTAAAGTGCATTTTTATGTCCCCCTTAGTATTTTTTCGCAACTAACCTCCTGCTTTTAATAACAAAGAATGTATCAGATGACTCCCTACTCAAACACCTTCTTTATGTTTTTCTAGGTTATAATCAAAATCAAATTATTCTTGGTACTCTCAACCTGATTTACCAAGTCATGTAATATATCGTAACAAATAACTATTTAATAAACAATTATATTTGGGTTATTATTTAGTTATTTAAATGACCATAAATAAGATAATAGAAATCCACCACTCCAACTAAACTCAATACATGTTATAGGCATATAAAAGAATGCCAAAGTATGAACTGAACATTTGAAGCACAAAAATAAGAGCAGGAATACCCCTCTACAGTAATCCCTGCTCTTATTTACAATGCTCCGTCTTATTTATAATAAAAAAACTCTCTCCAAAAAATATTTTAACAGTAGTGCCTTAACTACTCTTCATAATCACTTTCCGAAAAGGTTTCAATGTAAACACTTATGAATTGCTTGTGACAACCTCTGTATTCCCTCTATTATTTTTTCTTCTGACATATTTGAATAATTTAACCGTAGCGTATTTTCAATACCACCATTAGGGAAAAAGGAATCACCAGGTACAAAGGCAACATTATTTTTTAGACATTCTGTTAATAAATCCATAGCCTTTATATTGGGCGGAAGCTCAACCCAAAGAAATAATCCTCCCTGTGGACGCGTAAATTTTACTCCATGCGGTAGATTCTTATCCAAAGCTTCTACCATTAGATCCCTACGTTTTCGATATAAAGTAATTAACTTCTGTATGTGAGCTTCAAAATCATACACTTCGATATATTTTGCTATTTCCATCTGGCTTCTCATCGATGTACACAAATCAGCTCCCTGCTTGATTAATACATATTTTTCGATAAATTTATTGTCAGCAGCAATCCACCCAATACGCAAACCAGGACAGAAGGTTTTCGAGAAAGTACTAGTAAAGATTACAAGCCCTTTCGTATCCATTGATTTTAATGAAGGAAGAATCTGATCCTCAAAACGCAATTCTCCATAGGGATTATCTTCAATAACTGGAATTTCATACTTTGTCACCATTTCCATAAAATCAAACCTGCGTTCCAGCGACCAAGTCTTTCCCGTAGGGTTTTGGAAATCTGGGATGACATATATTAATTTTATCCGTTTCCTTGTTTTCAAAATGTGTTCAAGCTCTTCGATGACCATTCCATGCTCGTCGGTAGGTACTTCAACAAACTGAGGTTCATAGGCATTAAAAGCACTAATAGCAGCTAGATAAGTGGGACTTTCGCATAAGACAATATCGTCTTTATCCAAGAAAAGCTTTCCCGAAAAATCAAGCGCCTGTTGTGAACCGCAGGTAATTAAAATCTGCTTTGCATTTACACTGGTTTGAAATTTTCGATTCATTCTCTGGGATATTTTATCTCTCAATGGTTGATATCCCTCTGTTATGGAATACTGGAGGGCTTCTCTCCCCATTTCCTCTAATACCATTCTAGCTATCTCTTTCATTTCTTCTATAGGAAACAATTCTGGGGCTGGCAATCCGCCTGCAAAGGATATCATTTCTTCCCTTTGTGTCAGCTTTAATATTTCGCGTATTTCAGAGGCTTGCAAAGCCCCTATACGTTTCGCAAAAGAAATGGCCATAATAAAACTCCTCCTACTTTGATTATCTAATTTTACTATAAACTAAAAAATTTATTGAAGTTATATTCATCTGAATAAATAGTAAATCTACATAATGCGCAAAGCCAACATCACAGCTATCCCCGCTCCCATGGTAGCAATAGGAGGCTGACGTTTATAAGCTACAAAAATCGCTACCGCCCCTGCCATCAGATAGTGATTTGCAAAGGTCAGCTCTATGTAACCTCGTGGCGCAAAAATTGCTGGAGCAATTAAAGCTGTCAGCATGGCTGTCGGTACGTGCTTCAAGAAGCGTCCAAACCAAGCAGGTACACCGGAACTTCCCAAAAGTCCGATACTAACAAAACGAGTTGCAAAAGTAGCTATCGCCATCGCAAGTATATTCATAAAAAATTCAATCCGCATTCTGTTCTCCTTCCATAAGCCCACCTGCTGTAACCGCAGCTAAACAAGCAATAATGATATACCATTTGCCAGGAATTAAAATAACAGATCCCACGCTGACTAAAGTCGCAACAAGACAAACAACAATACTTACTTTGTCACGCAGCCGTGGAATTAATAATGCTAAGAAAGTAGCTGGCATAGCAAAATCCAATCCCCAGGATAGTGGATCACTGATATGGCTTCCCAAAATAACACCGCCTACTGTGGATATCACCCATAGTAGATAGCATGTTGCATTGCTTCCCAATTGATAGGCTCCACTATAACCGCCTTTTTGAGCCCGACTAATTGTCACAGCATACGTTTCATCCGTCATCCCAAATGCAAGAAATGCTTTAAAGGGCATTGATAATCCACTCATATAAGTAGCAAGGGACGCTCCCATCAAAAGATGACGAAGGTTAATTAACAAAGTCGTAAAAGCAATCATCAGCAAACTAGCCCCTTCGGCAAACATGGGCAAGCATATAAATTGAGCAGCTCCTGCAAAAACCATGATAGACATTGCAACCGTCTCACCTGAGCTAAGACCAATGGACTTACCCAAAATACCGTATGCCAAACCAAAAGGAATCATCCCCAACAACAGAGGCAATGTGTCGCTCACACCCTCACGAAAGTCCTTTTCTTGCATTATTCCTCCTCCAACACTTTACAGTTTTTTTATTTATAATAGCCTGCAGGAATTATATTGTAAATATCCAATATAATATTTTTAGAATACCAATTTATTTTCTCAAGGAGAATAATCTAAATGGATATTACCAAAATATTAAGAGGCATTCGAATTGATCAATCTGGATCAGCCCCCATGTATCTACAGATCGCTAATCATTTAGCAACAAAAATTCAAAGCTCCACCCTCTCTGCTGGTACAAAACTGCCTCCAGAACGGGAACTCGCCAAATTACTCAACGTTAGCCGTACTACAATAATCAGCGCTTACAGGTTATTAGAAGAGCGCGGACTTGTACTAACCAAAGTGGGAAGCGGCACCTATGTTACTGAATTATCTATCGCCACCCAACAATCAAGCAATATCCCCTGGGAACAATTATTTACTCCCCAATATAAATCACCCCTCTCATCACTATTGCGCAATTTAATTTCTACTCCTACTGCAGATGAGGCTATCTCTCTGGCAGCCGGCATGCCTGATCCAGATTTATATCCCCTATGTATCATTGAAAAAGCTCTTATATCTAGTAAATATCATCTTGAACTTTCGGATTTTGGTCATATGGCAACTGAAGGATACCTTCCTCTTAGACATAGCTTATCAACTTGGCAAAATCATCAGGGCATACAGGCCTCCCCTGATCAATTCCTAATCGCATCAGGTTCACAACAAAGTCTATATCTCATTGTAAAAGCCTTCGTCGAGCCTCGAGACTATGTCATCGTCGAATCGCCTACTTATTTAGGAGCTATTCAGACCTTAGAGGCTTCCAATGCCCGTATTCTCTCCCTCCCTCAATCAGATCATCTTAATTTTGAGATTTTGGAAGACTATCTTATACGCTATCGACCAAAACTAATGTATACAATCCCTACCTTTCAGAACCCCACTGGCCGGGTCATGTCTCTACGAGATCGTCAAGAGCTTATTCGACTAGCAGCACGTTATCGACTCGTTATTGTAGAAGACGATCCTTATAGTCAATTATATTTTGATCAACAACCCCCCCCCTCTCTAAAAAGTCTTGATAACTATGGTGGCGTGATTTATCTGGGTACTTTCTCCAAAATTCTCTTTCCTGGACTGCGCACAGGCTGGGTAACCGCTGCCCCACAGGTGATCAATCGTTTAGCCCAAGAAAAACAATATATGGATCTGCATAGCAATACTCTTTCTCAGCGAATCCTCCATATCTGCCTAGAAGAAGACTATTTACCAGTCCATCTAAACACTGTCCGTAGGGAATATAAAAAACGTCGGGACACTATGACTAGTGCGATCCGACGATACTGCGATAACTATATGGATTTTACTACACCAGAAGGCGGTTTCTATTTCTGGTGCACTCTAAATCCTCCTGCGTCATCCTCTGAGCTACTGCGCCACGCTGCTGCTGTAGGTGTTTCCTTTGTACCTGGCGAAGCTTTCTATACCAATGGGACGAAGAGTAACGAAATGCGCCTCTCCTTTTCTACCCACAATGAATCTCTCTTAAAAGAAGGAATACGGAGGTTAGGCCGTATTCTTGGTTCAGGTACTGCCAACACGATCCAATCATCGGATACAGCTGGTCGCCCCATAATTTAAAAGAGTCCTTGCTAGCCCAATAAAATATGCCCTACAGCTTCTTCTAACTGTAGGGCATATCTACTTAACTTATAAAATTATATTCATAATGAACTACCACTACAGCACAACAGCTTACAACTTAAATCTCCCAACTTCACTTTGTAGTTCTTCTGCCCTGCTCGCTAATTACTATATTTTTTACCGGGCAATGTCATCAACATCTAGAGCTTCATTGGATACAAGATGAATTACAATGTGGTAAGGTAAATTCACAACCTGTTGAGGCGGTTTACTAATCCAGCCTGTTTGCACGCCAATTTGTCTGGGTGAGTCATCTTGTCTTATGCGAATTTTTCCATCCTGAACTTGAATAATGGCATATTCAGTTTCCCCGCCAATACGTATTTCTTCCTGATAACCCGGTCTGAGGGTAATTGTTTTAATCAATTTATTATCAACCCGAATTTCAGCTAAAGTGTTAGCCTGCCGCGGAAAAAGAAGAATGCTTAGAGCGATACCCGACAATGATACTACTAAAAGAATTCCAATTAACCATTTATCCCCTACAGTTAGTTTTACTTTTTTCATCATTACATCCCCAAACAATGATTGTTTCCGACTGAGCAGCGCATAAATAAAGTTATAACTTTATTTTTTGCTCAAGTTACATAATCAATACATAAATGAATAAACTTGCTTAGAACAGGAGAGATATACTTATTTTTGTGATAAACAAGATTAAAGTGCCGTTTAAAATACATACCTTCAATTTCAATAATAGCTAATTCCTTGCGTTCTACTTCCTTTTGGATGGCCATTCTTGACATTACAGAAACCCCAAGACCAACTTTCACAGCATTCTTAATAGTCTCAGCATTATTATAAACCCCACTTATCTGCCAATGAATCCCTTTGTCTACCATCACCGACTCAAATAGCTCCCGTGTACCGCTTCCTGTTTCTCTTACAATAAACTCCATTGCTTCCAAATCTGATGGATTAATTTTTTCTTTCTTAGCAAAGGGATGAACCGTAGAACTCACTAATACAAGTTCATCTGTCATGAAAGGGGTTTGTAGAATTCCTTGAGCTTGCACCCTTCCTTCCACTAGCCCTATATCTAACTGATCGATTTGCAGCATTCCTTCAATCACCGTTGTATTGTTAACAGTAGAAATCACTTTCGCTCCAGGATTACACTTCGTAAATTTTTTTATAACTTCATGTAAAACATAGGTTCCTACGGTAACACTAGCCCCCACCCTTAGCACACTATTTTCATTACTATTACGCATGACCTCTTCGACTTCATTGTTTAAATTTACGATGTGTCGTGCATAGGTTAATAACTTTTGCCCTGCCATGGTAATATATAGTTTACGCCCAAGTCTCTCGAACAATTTTACATTGTAATGTTTTTCAAGTTCTGAAATGGCCTGGCTAACGGATGGCTGGGCAATATAAAGTTTCTCAGCTGCAGCTGTCATATTCCCTTCATCACATACATGTAAAAACACTAATAAATGACGTAGTGTCATAGTATCCCTCTTTATTATAGGTAATTACCTATCAATTTTATTATATTATATCTCTTTTTCAAATACTTATAAAGCAAAATCCCTTACTGCTAGATAGCAGTAAGGGATTTTGCCAACTTATAAACTTTATCCGATGACTAAACCGCTCTAAGACTCCCATCTTCATCTCGTTAACAGCCTGTAATATCCTGCCCTCTGGTTAGGATAACAGTCTGTAAAACTCGAAGTAAGTTCGCTCTAAGGATTTTCGAATCCAAGGTTCACTTATATAAGTGGGAGTTAAGAGCGGCTAAGATCCAGATGGAGTTAAAACTTCATCTGAATCAAGTCTTCTTTATTTTACATTTTGATTGTACTGCATGTATACGACATGGGTTTGGAGATATTCTTCCAGCCCATGTTTTCCATCTGCACCGCCAATACCTGATTTACGCCAACCTGCATGGAAACCTTGCATAGCTTCAAAATTTTCCCGATTGACATATGTTTCACCAAATTTAATCTCTTTACAAGCCCTCATGGCAACATCAAGGCTCTGGGTATAAATAGAGGAAGTAAGACCAAATTCAGAGTCATTTGCCAATTCAATGGCTTCATCTAGATCTTTAAAAGTCGCAACTGGTAGTACAGGGCCAAAAGTTTCTTTTTGCATAATATCCGTACTTTGTTTGCAATTTGTAAGTAACGTAGGCTCATAATAAAAACCAACTTCTCTATTCGCTCGTTTACCGCCTACCACTAAGGTCGCTCCATCTTTAATGGCTTGCTGTACTGAGGCTTCCACTTGTTCTAACTGCTGTTTGCTTACCAATGGACCCATGTCAATATCAGCATCCACAAGCGGGTTACCATACTTAACATTTTGCATAGCCACTGTCATCTTAGCAACAAATTGATCGGCTATGGATTCATGAACATAGACCCTTTCTGCACAATTGCAAACCTGACCACTATTGATAATACGTGAATCACATATGGATTTCACAGCTAAATCTAGATCCGCGTCTGCCATTACAATAGCAGGAGCCTTGCCACCTAATTCTAAGGAAACTTTAGTAACATTTTCGGCAGCGGCCTTCATAATAGCAACACCACCTTCTACACTCCCCGTAAAGCTTACCATGCCCACTTTGGGATGACCAGCAAGAGCGTTGCCTACAACGGAACCTGCACCAGATACTAAGTTGAAAACCCCTTTTGGCAAAGACGATTTGGCAACAATTTTAGCAAATTCAAAGGCGTTATTCGGTGTTTCCCGACTTGGCTTAATAACGATTGTATTCCCAGTAACTAAAGCAGGTGCCATTTTGCGAGCAATTAAGAAAAACGGGAAATTCCAGGGTAAAACACCGCCAATAACACCAATAGGCATTTTGAAAAGGAATATATTTTCATTTGGACGGTCACTCTCAATAATTTCTCCTTCGTAGCGACGAGCAAACTCAGCCATATAATCCATATAATCAGCTGTAAAGTTAGCTTCTACTCTGGCTAAAGGCATTATCTTTCCTTGTTCCTCCGCTATAACCTTTGCTATTTCCTCTGCATTTTCCCGTATGCCTTGGGCAATTTCTCTAAGATAGCCCGCCCGTACAATAGCAGGTAGCTTAGCCCAAGATTTTTGAGCCTGTTCAGCAGCTTCAACAGCAGCGTTAATATCTTCGCGCGTTCCTTCGGGTACCTCAGAGATAACTTTTTCAGTGGCTGGATTTATGACGGTTATCATTTTTCCTGACCGAGTAGGAACAAATTCACCATTGATGAACATTTGATAACTTTTCATTGAAATTCCTCCCCTTTACTTATCCTGATTCTCGAGAAAACTAAAATTCATCTTACTATTTCGATAATAGCAGATATCTTTACTATCAATTTCTGTACCTATTTATAAACTCCTTTCTCCATTTTACGCTTAGCAATAAATCACCAATTATTGGATATAATCTGCTATAGTAAGGGAACCTGAAATTACTTAATACTATTCGCGTAAAAGAAAAAGCTGTAATCAATTCTGATTACAGCTTTTTCTTAATGAAACCCTTGCTCCGTTCGATCAATAATTTCATCTTGCAACTCTTTACTCAAGTTATAGAAATGGTCACTATAGCCTGCTACACGTACAATGAGATCCTTATACTCCTCAGGATGCTTTTGTGCTTCTATTAATGTTTTTCGATCAATAACATTGAATTGAATATGATGACCATCGAGATTAAAATAGGTTCGAACTAAGGATACCATATTTTCTAAACCTTGATCCCCTGAAACGACAGAAGGCGTAAATTTCTGATTTAGCAAGGTTCCTCCTGTCTTAATATGATCCATCTTCGATGCTGATTTGATAACGGCGGTAGGACCTTTTCGATCTGCTCCTTTTTCGGGGGATATCCCCTCAGATAAAGGTTTGTAAGCCTTTCTACCGTTAGGACTTGCCCCCATCACTGATCCAAAGTATACATGGCAAGTCGTAGGTAGCATATCAATACCATAAACGCCACCTTTACGGTTCTTTCTGCCTGCGACTTCCTGATAAAATGCATTAAATGTATCGACCATAATTTGATCCGCGTACTCATCATCATTGCCATACTTTGGTGTGCGATTCCCTACAAGATTACCGATATAATCATGCCCCACGAAATCATCTTTTAGGGCCTTTAGTAACTCTTCCATGGAAAAACGTTGTTTATCATAAACATTATATTTTATTGCAGATAAGCAATCCGTCAAAGTCCCTATACCAACTCCTTGAATATAGTTAGTATTATAAAGGGCTCCGCCTCCGTTATAATCTTTGCCACTGGCAATGCATCCACTGGTAATGATGGATAAGAAGGGTACTGGCATATGTTTTGCATAAAGAAGTTCAATAATATGATTGCCTGTAATTTTCACATCCATGAAATAATGCAATTGCTTTTTAAATGCCGCAAAGAGTTCTTCGTAGGTTTTAAAATCCTGGGCATAACCAATTTGAAGCCCTAACTGTTTATTTGCAATTTTGTCAAAACCGTTGTAGAGCGTCAACTCTAGTACCTTGGGCAGGTTAAAATATCCTGTTAGAATATAGGCTTCTTTACCAAATGCACCTGTTTCTACACAACCACTAGAACCCCCTTGCCGGGCATCAACAATACTTTTACCTGCCCTTAGCAATTCTTCAACGATAGCCTCTGTATTATAAAAAGCAGGTTGGCCCCATCCCTTGCGGGAAATTTCGCAGGCTTTTTTGATAAACTGATGAGGTGATTTCTTGCTAATCTGTACATTAGAGCTAGGCTGCAACAACTTCATTTCATCCATGGTTTCTAAGATTAAATAAGATACATCATTTACACCATCAGAGCCGTCATCCTTTACACCGCCTGTGTTTAGATTGGCAAAATCCGTATAAGTGCTGCTTTCTTTCAAGGTGATTCCTACCTTAGGAGGAGCCGGCTGATTATTGAATTTCACCCACAAACATTGTAATAATTCTTTAGCCTTCTCCCGCGTTAAGGAACCATCCTCCAGCCCCTTTTGATAGAAAGGTTGCAAATGTTGGTCAAGGCGGCCAGGACTTAAAGCATCCCAAGGATTGATTTCGGTGGTAACACCAATATGCACAAACCAATACATTTGAATGGCCTGAGCAAAAGTTTCCGGTTTATGGGCAGGTACAACTTCACAATTTGCGGCAATTGTTAGCAGGACAGATTTTTTACTTTCATCCTGCTCTACCTTTGCCATTTCCCTAGCATACTCGGCGTACCTTTTTCCATAAATTATAATGGCATCACAGCAGATTTGCATAGCTTCCCATTGACTCTTCTTCTCATAAGCCTGCTGGTCTGTTAAGAAATCAAGTGCCTCGATTTGTTGTTGAATCTCAGCTTTAAAATCCAAGAAGCCTTTTCCATACATTTTCCCATCTGCCACAGTATGACCTGGACCACGTTGCTCCATAAATTCCGTAAAAATGCCACTTTCATAACAATTTAACCACTCTGGAGACATCTGCTGTAAGATAACCTTACGCATAGATCGGTTTTCCCAAAAGGGTATAATCCGTTCCCTCTGAATTCTTTTGGCTTCCTCATCCACCTTAAAGAATATTTTATCCCGCTGGTTCATGACCTCTAAATCTTCTATTGTATGGCAACAAAGTTCTGGAAAACTAGGAGCATACTGAGGTTGTTCTCCTTTTTCCCCTACAATGAGCTCTCCGTCATTAATACACAGAGTTTTATTCTCCATAATATGTTTGAATGTAAGAGCCCTTAAGATAGGCGTTTCTACCGTGCCAAAATACTTTTCATATGCCTCGGTTACCAGTAAGGCCCTTTCAATGGACAAGTGAGGCTGGGCCTCAAGACTTTGGCTCCTGAGTTTTTGAATTCTTTCATTCATACCTCTTTCTTCCATGTTTTACCCTCCAATCTTCACTTTATAATTTTCTTGCAAAAACATAGACTGAATTTCGATTAATCGATCCTCTGACGGCGGAGAAAAGGCCGAAAAGGGATATTCTAAATTCATTTTTTTATATTTACCTTTTCCCATATGATGATAGGGCAATAAACTGACCCGATCTATTTTAAGTTCATGGACAAAATCAAGCACCTGCTGGATATGCTCATCCTTTGTATTAATCCCTTCTATGAGAGGTAATCGTAAATAGATAACGGCACCTTGTTGGGATAACAACTTTAAATTATCGAGGATCAAGCTATTATCTCTGCCTGTATATTGCTGGTGTAAATTAGAGTCCAGCAACTTTACATCGTAAAGAAATAAATCTACATCCTCTACTATTCGTAGGAAACTTTCTTTAGGTGCGTAACCACAAGTATCAATAGCAACAGATATACCTTGTCTTTTGCATTCCTGCACGACCTCTTGAACAAAGTCGATTTGTATCATACATTCTCCACCTGATAAGGTTACACCACCGTTAGATTCTTGATAAAAAGCTTTATCCTTGATAATTTCCCTCATTAATTCAGGTACTGTATATTCTTTGCCTGCCACTTCTCTCGCATTGTTAACACAGTGATCCATACATACTTCACAAGCATTGCATTTACTTTCATCATAAAAAATCCCATCTTTATCTCGCTGTATCGCTCCCCTGTTGCAATGAATTTCACATTGACCGCAGAGACTACATCCTTCTTGATTGATCAGTATTTCTTTCTGATAGCTTTGACTCTCTGGATTATGGCACCATTGACAACTAAGAGGGCAACCTTTAAAAAATATAGTAGTACGAATTCCCGGGCCATCATGAATCGAAAACTTTTGAATACTAAAAATCAATGCTGTTTTCATTTACTCACCTCACTTATACAACCTTGCCTTTATTCTTTAAAAGGGTTAGGGGAGCTAACGACAAGCAATCTTACCATCTTATTGGTATAGTTAGCCCAATTATGTACAATGGAAGAATTGTAATGGGCAGAATCTCCTGGAAATACCTCGATTTGTTCATTGTTGATAAAAAGTGTTAAAACTCCCTCCAAAACATAAATAAATTCTTCTCCTTCATGGGCATATTGACTGATATCCTCATTTGAATTAATCGGTAACAATTCCACGATTCTCGGCAATAATGTTTTATTTGAAGCCCCATCCGTTAAGTGATAATGTATAAACCGAGAATTTACAACTTGAAACACTTCTTTTTCATAGCTTCGGAGCACATATTTTCCACTTTTACTTGGACTTGCAAAAAAATAAGTTAAATCCACGTCCAAAATTTGGGCAATCTTATGCAGAGAATCTGTCGCAATATTCGTCAACCCACGTTCCAATTGAGACAAAAATCCTGTGGAGAGATTGGTTAAACCGCTAAGATCTTTTAATGTTAGCTTTTTTTGTGTTCGTAGCTCTTTTACTTTTTTACCAATGTCTTTATTCATATAGGACCTTCTCTTTCTAATTACTTGTTTTTATGTTTTTTCTTCTTGGTTATACTATATAATAGCAGTATCTAAAATTCAATCATTTTTTCATTATAATGAATAGATTTTCATCAAATTGAATATTTACCTATATTCTATTAAAAAATCACCTTTAAGGAATTGATTAATACACTTTGGTGAATATGAGTACATAAAAAAGACATGAACCAAAATAGTTCATGCCTTTTTTTTAATGTACTCTTTACAGGGAAATGCTAAGGAAAAGATACTTCCTGCTGCACTAGTCTTAATTTCTAATATTGCATTATGACGATTGGCGATTTCATTGCATACGGAAAGCCCGAGCCCCGTCCCTTTCTCCTTCGTAGTATAAAAAGGCGTTCCTAGCTTATCTACGATTTCCTTGGGGATACCTTTCCCCTCATCTTCAACCTGCAATACAATGCAATCTTCTTTTTTATAGGTCCGTACAATAACTGTACCTTTACCATCCATAGCCTCAAAGCCATTTTTAACTAAATTAATAAGTGCTTTATGAATGTCTATTTTGTCTAATAAAGAATTCGGTACCTGCCCTAGATCAAATGTAATATGATGTCCCATTTCAGAAGCCATAGCCTCCATTAGAGGACTTATATCTTGTATAATATCATTTATATTCTGTATGGCGAAACCATTCACTCTATTTTTAGCTAGGGCTAGAAAGTCGGTGATAATTGCATTTGCTCGATCCAATTCCTGAATCATCATGGTGAACTGCTCATCATACCCAGTAAAATCTAATTTTTTTTGCATAAATCGCAAGTACCCTCGCACAGTAGTCATTGGATTGCGAATTTCATGCCCAATGCTGGCAGCTAACTGCCCAACGAGATTTAAGCAACTTAATCTGTCAATATGATCCCTAAGCTCTGCATTCTCCGTTACATCTACTATTGTAATAAGTACTGTAATTTTTTTATGTATAGTAAGATATCTCACATTAATTAGTGCAGTACCTGTGCGCTTAGGCTGTATCGTAAAGCGACATTGATAGCCTTGTACACTTTGATTATGAATCAAGAGTTTTTTCAATCTTGTGAAATCTTTAATGGAAATCATCTCACCCAGGACATCTATCTTCTGACCCGTAACTACTTTTCGGTCGTACCCTGTCAATGCCATGAAGCTGTCATTTACATTTATTACTTCTTCCGTATCTGCAGCAACAAGAATCATGGCACATGGATTGGAAAGGAATAATTCTTGAAAGGCTTTTCTCATTTTACATACCACCCTCAGGAATAGTAAATAATTTACGGACTAGTCTCAAATTGATAGCTTCGTTAATCATAGCTTCGTTATTAGGGGCTTAATTCCTTTTTTTGGGGTAAAGCAAATATCGACATTTTTTACAAAAACTTAATATTACTTAAATTTTTCATCTCAGGTATTTTAACAAAATATCATTGGAACACAGTTTGATATCTTTATTATTTTAATACGCGAATGAAGGTTTCAATTGTCTTGAAGACGAATTACCTTAAGAAATAAGACCATCGTGTTTACCCTATATTTCTAAAATAAAGGATTGGATAAGGTATTTCATATGACTCAACACAAAAAAGCTATTTTTTACCTAGCGCTTACAGCACTTTTATGGAGTGCCGGTGGCGTATTAATAAAGTGGATAAACTGGCATCCTATGTCCATTGCAGGTGGCCGCAGCATCATCGCCGCTCTCGTCATCTGGCTTGCTTTTCGTAAGGAAAGCCTCTCTTTTTCCAAACCCCAATGGGGAGGCGCGGTAGCCTATTGTGCCTGCGTTACTTTATTTGTAATTGCAACTAAACTTACTACTGCGGCCAATGCTATCTTATTACAGTATACCGCTCCTATCTATGTAGCCTTGCTCAGCGGCTGGTTACTTGGTGAAAAAGCGACACGTCGCGATTGGGTAACGATTTTTGTAGTATGCTTCGGAATGATCTTTTTCTTTTTAGATAAGGTCTCGGGTGGCGGTCTGCTAGGAAACCTTTGTGCTGTTGCTTCCGGCATCAGCTTTGCTTTTTTTATTCTTTTTATGCGGATGCAAAAGGATGGCTCACCCTACGGATCTGTATTAATAGGAAACTTATTCACCTTCGCGATTAGCCTATTCTTTTGGTCAGGTAATTCCTTTGAGAGTACCAATTTAATCAGCATTTCTTTACTCGGAGTTTTTCAACTTGGAATAGCCTATGTTCTCTACTCTTATGCGATACGACATGTTGAAGCGCTAGAAGCAACTTTGATTACTTCTATTGAGCCCATTTTAAATCCAATTTGGGTTTTTCTATTAATCGGTGAGCAACCTGGATTCTATTCTATGGCGGGTGGCTTAATTGTAATGACAGCAATTACAATGCGCTACTGGTTTAATTCTAAAATTCAATCTGAATAGTACTTAATCTTAGTAATGAAAGAGCATTTCATTCATGCATATTGGCATTTGAGGTTATTTTTTCAGCAGAAGCAGGAACAATAATAAGATAACAACACACATATCAAACTTGTATTTCAGAAAAAGTGATTTTCCATTATCTTTAATTTATGTATTATCTTGATCTACATACTCAAAAAGGAAAAATCAGCAATAAAATATTATGATTTGTTGCCACGAAATCATTTTCTTACAAAAGGAATTTCAGCAGAAAGAAAGAATAAATGAATATATTCTTTTTTTGAGAAGTATTCACCAAATAACGTGAAGAAGGAGGTTAGTCGATGCGTATTGTAGAACAAGCCGTTCGTGTTACGACGCGTACTAGTATTATGAAAGCAGATCATCCCGCTGATTGTATATTTCAAGTTTTCGTAAAGGGACGTCTCCAAGATAGACAGAGTTACAAAGTTGATGGGGAAAACATTAATTTTGGTTTTGATTGTTTGGTACCAGGGGATTTTGTCCAAGTCTTTTATTTCATTCCCTAAAGAGTACCTTACTTACATAATAAATAAAAAAAGAAAGCTTTCCTTACAAGGTAAGCTTTCTTTTTTTACGGAATCAGAAAGTATAACACTTTCTTGATTCCAAGTAAGAACGACTAAGGCTTCTGCCTGCGTCCGAGGACTTGGCACAAGCCAAGTTTTTTCTTATATTATCTACTAAGCTACTTTCTTTTGAAATTTTTTGATACTAATCGTTAATGTGATCATAATGAAAATAATTAGGGCCATAATCTGGGGCCACAATACACTAATGCCCACTCCTTTAAGAAGAATACCTCGCAAAATTTGAAGATAAAAAGTAAGGGGCAAAAGGCAACCTAGTATATTAAAGAATAGGGGCATGGCTTCACGAGGAAACATAAACCCTGACAACAAGATACTTGGTAAAAAAACAAAGAAGGATAACTGCATTGCCTGCATTTGGGTTTTGGTTACAGTAGATATCAAAAGGCCTAAAGCCAAAGATGCAATAATAAACAAAGAGGTAAGGCCATAAAGCAAGGCAATGCTGCCACGGATAGGTAAATCAAATACCAAAATGCCTACTAATAGAGCTACTGTTACTTGTACGTAGCCCACAATACTATAAGGAATGATTTTGCCCAGCATTAACTCCCAATTCTTCATAGGTGTAACAATCAGTTGCTCAAGGGTGCCTCTCTCACGTTCCCTCACAATGGCCATAGAAGTAATCATTACCATTGTCATCGTCAAAATAACACCCATAATTCCTGGCACCATATAGTACGCTGATACAAAGTCTGGGTTATACCAGGGACGAATACGAATGTCATAAGGTTTTTCCGTGGAATGTCCTGAATACCCTTGAATTTTCTGCAGTAAAATTTCTTGGGATTTTATTTGACCAATCAGCTGTGCAGCACTGATAGCGGAGGAGGCGGCCATGGAATCTGTTGCATCTACAATCACCTGAGCCGTAGCTTTTCTACCATGCTTTAGGCTTTCAGAAAAATCGGGTGGTATGATGATACCTACCTTTGCTTTGCCAGAATCGACAGCTTCATTTACTTCTTGAAAATTTTTAGCCACATACTTAATATCAAAATACTCACTAGCCTCTAATGAACTAAAAAGATCACGACTGTCTTGTTGCAAGGATTGATCAAAGACAATGGTTGGCAAATGTTTCACATCCGTATTAATGGCAAAACCAAATAGTAATAATTGTATTACAGGCAAACCAAGCATCATGACGAGGGTCAGTCGATCACGGCGCATTTGTAGAAATTCCTTAATTAATAAAGCTTTAAGGCGCCTCATAGTGCTATCTCCTTTCTATGAGATTTCACGAGATAAACAAAAACGTCCTCTAATCCTGGAGTTATCTTCTCATACTGAAAAGATGATGTAATATGAGTAAGTTGATCCTCTTCCATTAAAATGTGTACACTAGTACCTAATGGATATATATCAAGATAAGGGAATTTGCTAGTTTCTAGCTCCTCTAGTAATTTCATAGGTTCATCAGTAGGAATCCGAAGTAACATGCCTGGAATACTTTCTTTTAATTGAGCAGGAGAACCACTGGTTATAAGGTTTCCTTCAAAAATAAAGCCAATTTCATCACAATGCTCAACCTCATCCATAAAATGTGTCGTAACCATTATCGTAGTACCCTTGGAAGCCAAATCGTAGATAATATCCCAAAACATACGTCTTGACTTAGGATCAACGCCACCTGTAGGTTCATCTAAAAAAAGAATTGGAGGATTATGAAGGATAGAGCACCCCAGTGCCAGACGTTGTTTCCAACCACCTGAAAGATTGGCTACAACTTCCCCTTGGCGATCTTTAAGACCTGCCAGTGACAGCATTTCCTCAATTCTCCTATTCTCTAGATCTCGTGATAAGCTATACATTCCAGCGTAAAATTTAAGATTTTGCAGGATTGTTAAGTCATCATATAAGCTGAATTTTTGCGACATATAGCCAATGTGATGTTTGATCTCATCACTATCCTTGGAAATATCTAGGCCTAAGACTTTACCGCTGCCAGAAGTTGGTTCTAGTAGGCCACACAGCATCCGAATCGTAGTCGATTTACCAGAACCATTAGGTCCTAGAAAGCCATAAATAGAGCCTTCTTTTATTTTAAGAGAAACATCATTGACGGCAGTAAAGTCACCAAAACAGCGCGTCAGATGGTTCAATTCTACAGCATACATGCTAGTTCACCTCACTTGCTACAGCTACAAAAACATCTTCTAAGGTAGGTGGAACTTCCTTAAGAGAAGTGATACTTACACCTGCTTTCGCCAGGTTAGATTTCACTTGAACTATGGCAGCCAGAGCGTCTTTTACTACTAAATGATACTTATCACCGAAACGATTACTATCAATAATGGAACAATTCTCTAAATACTTTTTAACTTGTTGATCCCTTACAGCCAGTTCTAGCACTTTATAAGGATAAGTTTGACGCAATTCTTGAGGAGAGCCCAAAGAAACCATCTGTCCATTGTGCATAAAAGCAACGCGGGTACAGAGTTCCGCCTCATCCATATAAGGTGTTGATACAACAATGGTAGTACCTTCTTTATTAAGGCGAAATAACATTTGCCAAAATTCTCGACGGGATACGGGATCAACACCAGTCGTTGGTTCATCTAAAAAAAATATTTTTGGTTGGTGCATTAGACCAGCAGCCAAAGCCAACTTCTGTTTCATGCCCCCTGATAAATTATCAGCTAACCGGTCTTTAAAGGGCAATAGTTTGGTAAAACCTAAAATGCTACTAGCAAGCTTTTGGATCTCATCTTCCTTCTGTCCATATAAAGAACCGAGTAGACAGATATTCTCTATAACTGTCAGTTCACCATATAAACTAAATTTCTGAGGAACATAACCAAGATGCCCTTTCACTTTCTCCGGATTGGAATCACCTAATACTTCGAGGGTTCCAGAGGTGGCTGGAAGTATACCTGTCAGCATGCGAATCAGAGTTGTTTTACCAGCACCATCTGGTCCAACCAAACCAAAGATTTCTCCTGCTTTAATCTCTAGAGAAACATCTTTCACGGCTAATGTATTGCCATAATTTTTACTGATATGCTCTAACATAATCATCTAATAACCACATCCGCTGGCATGCCTGGCTTTAAGATGCCTTCAGAATTATTGATTTTCACTTTAACATAAAACACTAAATTGGCTCGTTCTTGCTTCGTTATACTTTGTCTGGGTGTAAATTCCGCATTTTGGCTAATTTCTTTTATGGTTCCAGCAAAAGTTCGTTCAGGATAAGCATCTATCTTGACGTCCACTGGCTGACCAAGTGTAATGAGTCCTAGTTGTTCCGAAGATACATAAATTTTAACCCAGCAATCATTCAAATCACCAATGGTAGCAATCGCCGATCCAGTATTTACATATTCTCCTGTCTGATAATTCTTGGTCAAAATGACGCCTTCCAGGGGACTCGCAATAATAGTATCGGCCAAATTAGCTTGCGAAACAGAAGCAATTGCTTCTGACCTCTTTGTCTCTAACATTTGGGCTTCTATTACCTCTGGGCGATTTCCCTCCTGTACCAAATCTTGCTGCGCCTTAGCTGACAGAAGAGAATTATAGGCCACATCATAGTTAGACTGGATCACATCTAGCTGCTGAACTGCAATAGCTCCCGTCTTATAAAGAGCACGATAACGTTCTAGATCATTTTGTGCTTTTGCATATACAGATTGCGCTGCTGCTAAACTTGCGTTTGCTTGTTGTATTTCTTCTTTTCGTGGTCCTTTTTGCAGGTCTTTCAATTGTACTTTAGCCTTCGTTAAGGCTGACTGATCTGCTACTAATTGGGCTTCTAAGTCTGGCCGATGAATACGAGCAATAACTTGCCCAGCCTTAACAATGTCGCCAACTTGAATCGTTAATGTAGACATATAACCGCTCATTTTAGGTGTAACATCCGCGAGAGTCACTTCAATTGTACCAGTAGCTGTAATCCCCTTCTCCTTTGTAAGATAAAGTTTATAACCTGCTGCAGTCCCTAAAATTAGAAAGATCACTAGGATTGCTAAGATTTTTTTATTCATGGTCTTCCCTCCTTATAATTCCATTCAAGAATGTATCTATTGCCTGAGAAGTATAATCGCCTTCCCCCCCTTCCTCCAAAGATGTAAATTCTTGAAAAATAGGTTTACTAAGAAAGAAAAAATTCATAATACCTGCCAAAGATATGGTAGCATAATCACCATTCAGGTTGGCCTTGAATTCACCACTAGCGACACCTTGCCCTATAGTAGTGCGGATAAAAAGAAATACTTTCGATAGGTATTTCTTTATTATTTTCTCTCCGCAGGGAGTGGGATTAATAATTTCACTCATTAAAAACTTAGTTAAAAAGGGACGTTGTCGATGAATGATCGCAATATTTTTGGCATACATGCGGAGTCCTTCAAGGGGAGATAAGGGAGGCATACTCTCTAATGACTCTAGTAGACTTGCAATTAGGGTGAATTGATCCTCTAATACTTCTTGATAAAGTCCTTCTTTGCCCCCAAAATAATACGAAATAAGGGCACTATTCATTTTGGCGGTTTTCGCCAACTCACGTATAGATACAGCATGAAACCCCTTTTGGGCAAACAACAAAGTTGCCGTTTCAAGTAATTTGGTTTGAGCGTCTTTTTCCATAAAAATTCTCCTACTTTAAGTTAATTAATCGATTGATTAAATTCTATCATAGATATCATTTTTTTGTAAATCATTTCCTAATAATACAAGCCCATTCTTATAAAAAAATAATTGGCATAGTTAATACTATGCCAATTATTTTCTAGTTGCATTACATTTTCCTATTTTTATAACTTAGGCCTTTATGAATAGCCCAATGTCCCTTTTTGAAAGCTTCTACGTCAACCCATAGTTTTTGTGGTACTGCCTGGTCTGTTACATACCAATCTGCCGCACCTTCCACTAATTTTTCCGGTGTTGCCTCCTTGCCGAAATGAGATATATTGAGGAGTGAAACACTAATTCTCACTGTAGAATTCTTCCCTCCTGACCATCCTTGGGCTTCAAGTTCTTTATTTTTAGTTAGCCAGACAATCCCTCCGCTTGATTGATCAAGGTAACCTTTCTCTAAGATTCCCTCTAAATTGTCTTCCGTTGTAAAATGGTATAATCTCATGTTAATCTCTTCCTTTATTTTTTCCATAAAAAAAAACCTCCTACGTTAGGATATTTGACGCATGCCGTCTAAGGTGATTGTCACACCTATTTCCTATCCCGTGGCGGTTAAAATTCAATATGGTATTGTCAATAACTGTCTGTAGGCTCTAACAAATTATACTACAAATAATATATTCCGTCAAACGCTTGCTTCCTAAGGAAAGACAAAATTCCTCCTATACTGAACTTGAAAGTAGCATCTTTTAAGCAGTAATAAACCGATTGGCAAAGTCCTGATTACCTGCACTTTTCAACTTATCTTTACAAGCCAAAGCCACCAAAACATCAACTACAGCTGGGTCAAACTGACTTCCCCTACAGCGTTTCGTCTCTTCAATTGCTTCTTGAACACTAAATACTTGCCGATAGGTCCTTAGTGTTGTCATCGCATCAAAAGAATCCGCCACAGCTACAATTCTAGCACCTAAAGAAATCTGCTCTCCGCCTAATCCATCAGGATAACCTTTGCCATCAAAGCGTTCATGATGATGCCTTACTATATCAGCCACTGAAGCAAAAACTTTAATCTTGCCTACAATGGTTCCCCCGATCTCTGGATGTTGCCGAATCGTATCAAATTCAACTTCTGTTAATCTTCCTGGTTTATTCAAAATAGCATCTGGAATACCAATTTTACCAATATCATGTAAATGAGCACCAATGTGAATCCGTTCCTGTTCAGCTAAGGGTAACCCCATAGCTTGTGCGATTAAAAGGGAAAGCTCAGCGACTCTCTCTGAATGGCCACACGTATAAGAACTTTTTGCCTCTAAGGCCGTTGACAAGGCATCTACAATATCATGTAAATCATCTGTTGTAACTAAAGTTTGCAAGTTACACATCCTTTCAAGTCACTGAAATCATGCAAATTTACTAATCAAGTCTGTATCAGGGTTATAGATAGAAACACTGTTTCTCCCAATATGCTTTGAGTAGTAAAGAGCCTGATCTGCAAAATTATATAGTTTTTCTTTATCAAAGCAACAGGGCCGCTGAAAAAGAGTACAAATCCCAATGGAGACTGTTACAGAAATTTGCTGATTGCCATCTAAGATAAAATCATGTCCTGCAATCAAGTTTTTGATTCTACTCGCAATTCCTGCCGCCTCTTGTGAGTGAGTTTCTGGTAATAAAAGTGCATATTCTTCTCCTCCGATGCGAGCAGCCAAATCACTATCTCTTGTATTTTCTTGAATAATTTCAGCTAGTTTTAGCAATACTTTATCACCTGCTTGGTGTCCATAAGTATCATTAATTTTTTTAAACAGATCTACATCAAATAACAGTAATGAAATAGGATGACAATCACACAGTAGTGCCGTAAAATGCTTCTCTAGTGTATCAAAGAAACACCGTCGATTTGCAATGGAAGTTAAGGGATCTGTCATTGCCATAACTTGCATTTGGCTACGAGATTCTTGCAGCTCCTTTACAACTCTTCGTAAATCCCTTTCCCTAAATTCAATTTGTCGCGCCATCCAATTCATGTCCCGTTTGAGAATCATTATTGTATCTTCTTCATTCGTTGACTCATTGGGCAAAGAAAGTAACTCACTATAATCTCCTTGTTTAACCCGGCCACACAATTTCCCCATATCACGTATATGCTTTCCTACCAACCATTCCACTGTCAATCCCGGCATTCCTAAAACTAATATCAAGGCACTTGCTAAGGATACTGCTTCTATTTCGCTAAAAAATTTATTTCCTTGTAGTAGTGAATTAGACGCCATCCAAAACATAACTCCCTGGGGAATCATTAGCAGCACAAAAAAAACCAATCGAAGTTTGCTTACCAAAAATAGTTCCTCCTCCAAAGCACACTCAGAACAACACTCATTGAAAATCATTATCATTTAAATAATAAAGCACTCTCCCTTATCCTGTCAAGATATACCATGTTTTTTTTAGTTTTGTAAGGCATCTTGACAATTTCTCTAAGGTTGTGTAAGATTCAATTGTATAAAATCGATTTAATTCATAAGGAGCTAATAACCATGAATATTTATGATTTTTCTGTCTCTACCGCCGATGGTAAGCAACAATCCATGGAAGAATATAAGGATAAAATAGTTTTAATTGTAAATACTGCTAGTAAATGTGGTTTCACATCCCAGTATGAAGAACTCCAGGAATTATACGAGACTTACCGAGAAAAAGGGGTCATCATACTTGCTTTCCCCTGCAATCAATTTATGAAACAAGAACCAGGAAGCAACCTAGAGATTCAGCAATTTTGTTCTCTGAATTACGGTGTATCCTTTCCCGTCTTTGGTAAAATTAATGTAAGAGGCAAAGATGCTCATCCTCTATTTCAATATTTAGTGGAACAAACTCCATCATTACTCGGTAGCGGAATCAAGTGGAACTTCACTAAGTTTTTGGTTGATAGAAAAGGTCTTATCCATAAGCGGTATGCTCCTATCACCTCACCCAGAAAAATAGTGGGGGATATTGAACTTTTGCTGAAAGAGAGTTACTGACATGTCAAAAGATGAATTATTACGCTTAGACAATCAACTATGCTTTGCTGTGTACGCCTGTTCAAAAGAAATCATTCGTTTATACCGCCCACTGCTTGACGCTTTGGGAATTACTTATACTCAGTACCTTGTATTGTTAGTACTGTGGGAGACAACGCCTATCACTTTTAAAGAGCTAAGCCAACGCCTTTATTTGGATTCAGGCACCCTAACACCTGTGCTCAAAAAAATGGAAAAAAACAACTTACTTCTTAGGCAAAGGATGTTAGAGGATGAACGACAAGTTATTGTTGCTTTAACAGACAAAGGAAAAGCCTTGAAGCAGGATGCATATTCAATTCCCCAGCAGATGATGTGCAGTTCCCCGTTAAATCCTACAGAAGCTATTGCTCTACGAGACACAATACACAACTTATTAAAACAATTACCAAAAGGTGAAGGAGAAAATATATGAGTTTATTAGGAATTACAAAAGGAACGGAAATTGAAACACAAATTGCACACTTTGCCGAACTAGAAAGACAAGGAGCTGGCATGTACCAGGCCTTGGCACGTTTAGCTAATGAGCAAGGCTTTGATGAACTAGCCGAAAACCTACAAGCACTAGCTGCTGATGAAATACGCCATGCAGGTTTATACACAGTATTAAATGGAGATATTAAACCGGATATCTTTTCAATACTACGTTTTGCTGCAGAAGCAGAAATTGGTGGCGAAGAAAAAATAAAAGCCTTTGCCCAAAAAGCACGAGAATTAGGTCTGGATAAAGCAGCCAAAGAAATCGAGGCCGCGGCAATTGAGGAAGGGCGCCACGGAGTTATATTGAAGGAACTCATTAAGAAATATGAAAACAAAAAAGACTAAATTTCTCACTAATATAAGCTGAGAATCCTAAATAACTGGCTCACTCAGTTGACAATCTAATAATAAGACTCAAGATACTGGCACTCCTTTTATAGGGATGCCAGTATTTTTTTGTAAAAGAATTAAACTAACAAATAATTCTTTTATTTACAGCTTCTAAAAATAATAGTAAAATAAACACGTTAACCACATATTCGACTTTAGTTAACGTATTTTTATAAGAAATATATATCTAATAAAAAGGGGGCTAGGTATGGATTACCGTGAAATCGTTACCCTTGGAGAGTACATATTAGAAGATCAGGAAATTACTTACGAGCAAGCCATACAACTCACTAAAGTGGCTGAAGAAGATATCCCCCTGCTTTCCGCTTTTGCTAATAAAATTAGAAACCAGTTTGCTGGAAAAAGTGTGGACATGTGTGGAATTGTTAATGCTCGCTCTGGTATGTGCTCTGAAGACTGTAAGTTTTGTGCACAATCCGCCCATCACCGCACAGATGCCCCCATCTACAAATTACTTAGCACAGATAAGCTTCTAGCAGCTGCACAAAAAGCAGAATCACAAGGAGCCAAGCGAATTAGTGTTGTCACTAGCGGCAAAGGTATGAACCATGATTCAGATTTTCACAAGATCGTTGAAGCTCTACAAGTTATCATGGCTAAGACTAACCTAAAGGTCTGTGCTAACCTTGGAACCTTGTCTGCCACGCAAGCTTTGCTTTTATCAGAAATAGGAGTTAAACGCTATGCCCATAACTTGGAAACAAGTAAAAATTTTTACCCCTCTGTGTGTACAACTCACTCCTATGAAGAACGATTAACAACCATTAAAGTTGCCAAAGCTGCTGGTATGGAACTTTGTACTGGGGGAATTATCGGCATGGGTGAAAGTTGGTTAGATCGTATTGATTTTGCTTTTGCTCTACGAGAAGTTGGTGTAGCCTCTATTCCTATAAATATTCTAAATCCGATTAAAGGAACGGCTCTCGAAAATCTCCTTCCCCCATCTCCCCTGGATATTATTAAGACCTTTTCTATTTTCCGTTTTATTTTTCCTGATAAGATTATAAGGCCCGCCGGCGGCCGTGAAATGAATTTACGGGATATGCAAGGGCATTTAATGCTATCTGGTGCAAATGGCCTCATTATTGGGAACTATTTAACTTTTACAGGCCGTGATACTGCGGCGGATTTTCAAATGGTACAGGATGCTGGACTTACACCAGCTGATACTCTTCATTATTCATTTATATAGGAGGAATAAATATGACTAACTATGATTTAATTTTTTCATTAGGTAAAAAAGTCTTGGAGGGCAATCAAATTACTTTTGATGAAGCCGTTGCCTTAACAACTATTGAAGAAGCTGATATTCCTATACTTCTCGGTGTCGCTAATAAGGTCCGGGAAAAATTCACTGGCTCCTATGTAGATACCTGCCAAATTCTCAATGCTCGTTCAGGTAATTGTTCTGAAGACTGTAAATTTTGTGCCCAATCCGCCCATCATGACGTACAAGTTGAGGCCTATCCTCTTATGAAGGAAGATGACATTATAAAGGCAGCCCAAAAAGCCGAAGCCGACTGTGCTTATCGTTTTTGTGTCATAACCTCTGGCTGTGGCATGGAAGGCGATCGAGATTTTGAGCAAATCACAGCGGCAATCAAAAGAATTGGTCAAGAAACAACTCTTCAACGCTGCTGTTCTCTCGGCACTTTACAGGAAGAGCACGTAGCATCTTTAAAAGAAGCTGGTATTACTCGTTATCACCACAACTTAGAAACAAGTGAAAGCTATTTTCATGAAATATGTACCACCCATACTTATCAAGATCGGGTTAACACCATTAAAAGGGTCAAGGCAGCAGGTATTGAAGTGTGTTCTGGCGGAATTATTGGTATGGGAGAAACTTGGCGTCAACGCATTGAATTAGCCTTCACTCTCAAGGAGTTGGATGCAGACTCAATTCCTATTAATGTTTTAAATGCAATTAAGGGTACTGCACTTGAAAACCAAGAAAAATTAAATCCGATGGAGATTCTACAGACCTTTGCTATTTTCCGACTTATCCTACCGACAAAGATTATTCGTTATGCTGGTGGCCGTGAACACAATCTTGGCGAATTAGTCCCTCTAGGCTTCTTATCTGGTGTTAATGGGATGCTAATTGGCAACTACCTTACCACACAAGGGCGAGGTGCTTCAAAAGATTTACAAACAGTAACAGATTTGGGGCTAAAATTGTTGAAAAATGGCTAAATAGAATAAGTATTCTCCTTTATTATGATTGACGGCTACGGTTTTCACTTGATATAATGACACTAATTTGATAAATAAGATTTACATACTTTCCTATGTGAAAATCGTATAAGTCTGAATTAGTCTTTTACGCAAAAGCAATCCTGACTTTTTTGGCATTCGCCAGAAAAGTCCTTTTTTCTTTATTGATTCTGATAAAATACACTGGAGGTTACTATGAGCTTATTATTGGAAACCTTATCACAAATTACCCCTTTAGATAAAGAAATCATGGAAAAAGTCCAATTACGATTAGATAGCCTAATTAAACCTGAGGGTAGTCTTGGCCGCTTGGAAGAAATAGTAAAACAATATGCAGGTATAAGGAAAGAAGAATCACCTGAATTACCTCGTACTTGTATGGTTGTAGCTTGCGCCGACCACGGAGTAGCAATCAATCAAATTAGTGCCTACCCTATCGAAACCACTGCACAAATGACCAAAAACTATGTTGGGGCTAAGGGTGCCAGTGCAAATGCCTTAGCAAACTTTTCTGGAGCCGATATGGTCGTGGTTGACGTGGGGGTCGCCGCAGATTTATCTGATACTGCCGGTCTATGGCACCGCAAAATTGCTTTCGGTACAAAGGATTTTACCAAAGGACCAGCTATGACCCGAGAAGAAGCCATCATGGCTATCGAAACAGGAATTGAGATCGTTACGAATCGAGTACGTGCAGGCTATCGATGTTTCAGTCTTGGTGAAATGGGCATCAGTAATACTACCTCTAGCGCAGCAATTGTTACAGCCTTTTCTAATCTCACTCCCGAGCAAGCTACAGGCCGAGGAACTGGCATATCGGATAGCCGGCTTGCTTTTAAAATTAATATTGTTCGTCAAGCACTAGAGATCAATCAACCGAATCCACAAGATGGACTTGACGTGTTAGCAAAAATTGGTGGTTTTGAAACAGGCCTTTTGGCAGGTGTTATATTGGGCGCCGCTGCCAATCGTTGTATGGTTGTCATTGATGGTTTGAATACGACGGCGGCAGCACTTATCGCACACGCTATAGAACCTATGAGTACAAGTTTTCTTGTACCTTCCCATTTATCCGGCGAGCCCGCCCATATTATTGCATTAAAACTCTTAGGGTTAGAGGCTTGTATTGATATGGGGATACGTTTGGGTGAGGCCATTGGAGCATCCATCGTTGTTGATATTTTGGGTGTTTCCATAAAAATGTTAAATAATATGACCACATTTGAAACGGCTAATGTTTCAAACAAACTGGTTGATTAGAGGAGGGCACACTATGATTCAGGAAGTAATTTCGTCTATCAAACCTTTGGATATTGCAGCTATGGATAAATGCCAAGTGCGTCTTGATAATTTAACAAAACCCCTTGGAAGTCTACATGCCCTTGAACATTTAGCACGTCAACTTGCAGGTATTACTCGTAACCCCAGGCCTCGTGATCTTAAAAAAAGTATTCTTGTTTTAGCTGCTGATCACGGTGTAGCGGCAGAAAATATCAGTGCTTATCCTCAAGAGGTTACAGTAAAAATGATCCATCAGATAGCAAGCGGCGGTGCTGCTATTAATACCTTTGCTGAACATGTTGCTGCTGATTTGCTTCTTATTGACATGGGCGTCGCCACTGATTTACCATCAATTCCTGCTCTAAGAAATGAGAAAATTACCTATGGAACAAGTAATATAAACCAGGGTCCTGCCATGTCACGAGAGCAAGCTATTAAAGCCATTGAAGCTGGAATTAAAATAGCTGTTGAGGAAATCAAAAAAGGTGTAACCGCTATAGGATTAGGCGAAGTGGGTATTGCCAATACTACCTCAGGTACAGCGATCGTTGCTACTTATAGTCAAATTCCTGTGTCCACACTAACAGGAAGAGGTATCGGCATAACAGATACAATGTTCAACAAGAAGATAAAGATAATAGAAAATGCGATCGCTATGAATCGCCCTGACCTAAGTGATCCAATCGATGTGTTAAGTAAATTAGGCGGTTTTGAAATTGCTGGCTTAGTAGGCGTTATACTTGGTGGGGCTGCTGGCGGAGCCGCTCTGATCTTAGATGGTCTTGTAACTAGTGCTGCAGCTCTTATTGCTGTCAAATTAGCTCCTCAGGTAAAAGATTACTTAATTGGTTCTCATGTTTCCCCGGAACCAGCACATAAATTCGCACTTGATCTCATTAACCTTCCCGCTCACCTGCATCTGAATATGTCCTTAGGAGAGGGAACTGGTGCGGCATTAGGCATGTCCGTACTTAAAGCTTCACTCCACGTGTTAAATGATATGAAGACATTCGGTGACGCAGAAGTAGCCGTGGCTCAAGATGGTCCAGGCGCACTAAAGCAAGATAAAAATATTAAAGAGTAAAGATAAAGCCATGATAGCTTACAATTCGCTATCATGGCTTTGCTCTTTTAAAATCATTATTTTCCCTTAACATATTGCTGCAAATTTTTCATGGTTAATTCATCCATTTCTACACCCGTCAAGAGTCTATCCACATCTAATATGACAACTAAACGCTCCTCAACTTTACCAATCCCTGTTATGTAATTCCCCTTCCCTGTTTGCATAAAAGATGGCGCAGGTTCTATCTCCTCGGAATTAAACAATACAATGTCAGTAACCTCATCTACCAAACACCCTACCATTAGTTCATTGGCGTGAACCATGATAATTTTACTATCATCACATATTACCTTATGTTCTAATTTTAGTTTTCTACGCAAATTAAAAACATACCGTACTTTATCTCTCCAACTTATCATACCTTCTATATCACTTAACGTGCCTGGGACAACCTGGATGTTTACTTTGTTTGTTCTAATAATACCATTCACTGCCGCTGCTTCTATGCCGAATTCTGTACCATTAATTTCAAAAACAACCATTTGCACACGTGCCATTCTATCATCTCCCAGTCACTTAATCCGAACCACTCTTCTTACATATCATTTGCTAAGTTATATAAATCTTCTGCCATACTAGTTACTTCTTCAATACTTGCCGTTACCTCTTCTATCGCGGCTGCCTGCTGCTCTACGGTTAGGCTTGTAGCATTCCCCATAGCAACGGTCTTATCTACAGACTGTTGAATAATCGTCGTAAACTCTTTAATTTTTCCTACCGTTTGTTTTGAATCCCCTGACAGCTTGCGGATTTCTTGGGCCACTACACCAAAACCAAGTCCTGCCTCTCCCGCCCTAGCAGCTTCAATTGCCGCATTTAATCCCAGTAAGCGAGTCTCATCAGCAATTTCTTTGATAAAATCCATAACCTCATTAATTTTGCCTGATACCACGTTAACATTATTAATTTCATGATTTAAGGTGCTTTGATTATGACTAACATCATTAGCAGAAGCTGCTAATTCTTCCATTGTTGCCGATATCTGAATCACGCTATCATTAATAGAACCAGCCATATTCTTTAGCTTACTCTGCTGGTACCACATCTTAGACAAAGTATTAGCTACCAAATATAAAACATTTGCAGCAGCTTCAACACTCTTTCTTGGTATTTGCTTAATTTCCCTCAGAGAATCAATATATTCATCAGGATTAACACCAATTTCCTCCGCTATCTGACGGTATTTACCTTCTTCGGGAGTTGATGTCAATACCTGGCCTCCCAATATAGAGCCTATTTGCCTGCCTTCTAACATGATGGGAGCCGCAAAATCCACTAAGCCAGCATGACAATCATAAATAGCTGGTTTACCCGTCCGCGCTGATTCTTCACCACCTTTGCTATCACAACCCATACAGCCCTTAAGACCTAATTCAGAGCCCCTTGTATGTTTCATACAAAAAGTTGTAAAATTGCTAGGATTGGTGACTGGCTTACCTGTAATATCTACTGTAATGCTTGCTACCCCTACGGATTCTGCAAAGTTATCCTGAAAATTTTGCAGAAAGGCTATATCAATTATATCTTCTAATTTAACAGTTTTCAGATCCTCTATAGACTTTCCATGTTCATCATTTATCTTCTTTTCCATAGATAACCCCTCCATAGTTTATTTAATATTCAGTTTATTTTAAAATTCGACATAATAATCCTCCATTCCCTTGGATTTTTCTAACGTTTTAGTGGTACTTTCTTGCTGAGTTTTATGTAAATAAGTAAAGGGCCCTTACTATTTCAATTTCTAAGTGAAATAGTATAGGACCCTTCTACGCAGCACAATATATTAGCCAAACATAGCAATCCCAAGAGGCGTAACCAATAAAGGGTGGGGAGGAACATGTACCTCTCGGCCAAAGGCTTTGCTAAATTCTTCACCAAAACCGCTTAAATAAGCAGTACCACCTACTACATACACTGGGTAATTGTTGTATTCTTCATAGCCTACCAGCATCTTTTTTACAATCGTCGCCATTTTCTCGATGACAGGCAACACCACTGGCATAATGCGTCGATGTTGACTTGTGTCTTTTTTAAGTACTTCTGCCTCTTCAAAGCTTATTTTATACGCTCCTGCTATCACTAAAGCTATATGAGTTCCTCCTGTTGCTTCATCAGCGGTAAAAACTAAATCTCCATTCTTTAATACAGCAATTCCTGTAGTACCTCCTCCAATATCTACTACGATGCCATGGGTAATATTCAATGCTTTGGCCGCTGCTACTGGTTCATCAACCTGACAGACTGGTTCTAAGCCTGCTCCAGAAATCACGTGTCCACAGGCTTGTGCATTCCTGCCTACAGTACCTGGCGGAATGGCAGTAGCTCCTTTATCAAGAGTAATATCCATTCGTTTTTCTACTTCCGCCTTTAATTCTTCTACAATCATTGTAGCTCCCCTAAAATCAACCACCAAACCATCCTTAACGACAGATGCCCAACGTAAACTTCCCGCCACTGGATTTCCCTGGCTATCTGTAACAACCAGCACTACGTCTGCCGTACCAAGATCCACTCCCACTTTATAAGGTCCTGGCAAATCAGCCACCGTCCCAGTTTCAATGAGATGGTGTAACTGATGAATTTTTTCGTATGCTTCCATGCTAATCCTCCCTGTCTAACGCCCCTAGGGACAAATTACTGCTATTTATGATACCTTTACTATTATCCGATTCCTCCTGCATATCCTGCCAGGAATAAGCGAATTGCATGCCCTCTTCTTTTACTATATTGCTCAAATTTATAAGAAAAACGCTACGCGTCCTTTTTGAACCACAAAGACACAAAGATCACAAAGAAAACATTGGATACGGAGGGCGTAAAGGATTTGAACCACAGAGAAGCAGAGGACACAGAGAAAATAGATAGAGTTATAAAATCCCCTCAGCGTTCTCTGTGCCTCTGTGGTTCATCATTTTTCTCACCTTTTTAACAAAATCATTTACTTTCTAACATAATAAAAAACGTTAACACGCCTTGTGCATATTAATTAAAAACATTTTAAACACGAAGACATGAAGAATATGAAGGACACGAAATAAATATATATCCCTTCGTGTTCTTTGTGTCTCTTCGCGCTCTTCGTGTTTTATTGTTTTTTCTACAAAGCGCTACATATTATTAATATCAAGAATGTATACTTTCTAATTCCGCAAAAAAATAGAACCGCGATCCCCTGAAAGGTGAATCGTGGTTCATATATATAATATTCTAGATTACTTAGATCCCGTTGCTTTTTTATCAATCGTCCAGGCATCAATCTGCACACCGCTTTGTTTATATGCTTTTACTCCTAGTACATCACCTTGCACTTCTACCGTAATATAGTTTGGTTCATCTACTGGATTATAGAAAAATTCATTCCATTCCTTATGGATTGTATCGTTATATGTCTTACTACCACTTCGTCCTGTAGCCACATAAACCGTTCCTTTAGTTAGTTTATCTACTAAGCCATCATTTTTCAAAGGATAAGTACGGGCATACACATGGTCGTGTCCAGTAAATACCACATCTACCTGATATTTATCAAGTATGGGCACAAAGGCCCGTCGAACGTTCTCCCCCTCTCCCCCTGACTTATTATTGTACAGCGGTCGATGGGAAAAGACGACTTTCCATTTCTTTGTTGTATTTTCCAAATCTTTTTCTAACCAGGTTTTCTGCATTTCTAACATAGAAGGCACAAAACTGGCCTCTTCTCCTGCTTGGCTATCTAGCATAATAAAATGCACATCCCCATAGTCAAAAGAATAAACTTGCCGTTTCAAATTTTCCGGACCATTCATTGGCACCTTAAACTGAGCAGTAAAGAATATAGGCATCGAAAATTTTCTTTCTGGTGTATAGTTCTCATGATTGCCCGTTAAGGGCATAGCAGAAATAGTATCAATAACTCCCTTGGAGCCATCAAACCAAGCATTCCACTGGGCATAATCTTGACCAACATCGACTAGATCGCCCACGTTGGTGAAAAATGCTGCATCTGGATTAGCCTGATATGCCTGCTGCACTGTTGCACGCCAAGTGTTATAGTTAATACTTTGGGAATCACCAAAGACCAAAAACTTGAACCCTGAAACCTTTGATGGAGCAGTAAGGAAGGTGCGAGGTTCACTCCATAAGCTTCCATCACCTACCTGATACTTATAGCGAGTATTAGGCTTAAGACCAGTCAGTGTCGCAGAATGAATACTCATACTTCCCATATTAGTAAACAATTGTTCTACTTCTGCAATTGCTATTTTAGCAGCATTGGGCAGTAGCTTACTTTCGGTTACTTCAGCATACTGCACCTGCCCTGCTGCTGTCGTAACTTCTGTCCTCCAGGTAATTGTCTGCGTCGTCCTCGGATCACCTGCCCAGGTGAGAGTAATATGGTCAGCTCCTGAGGCAGTAGCCACAGGTTGATTTTGGAAAAGTACTGATGAAAACCCTACTAATAATACAGCAACGAAACAAACTAGCAAGAAACTCTGGTAAATTTTCTTTTTTTGCACTATTTTATTCCCCTTACACTATTTTCCTTTATGAAGTGGGCCCAAAATTACACTCCACTGGTTTTAAAAGCTTTATCGACTATTTCCTTAGCTTCTTTTTGAATTTGTTTAAGATGATCAGCACCGTTAAAGCTCTCTGCATATATCTTGTAGACATCTTCCGTACCAGAAGGTCTAGCGGCAAACCAACCATTGGCAGTGCAAACCTTTAATCCGCCTATATCTGCCTGATTACTAGGTGCTTTGGTAAGCTTGGCAGTAATTTTTTCCCCTGCAAGAGTATCTGCCGTCACCTGTTCGGGTGAAAGTTTAGATAACACTGCTTTTTGTTTCCCATTGGCAATAGCATCGATACGTTCATAGACTGGTGCACCAAACTTATCAGTTAAATCCTGATAGTGTTCGCCAGGGTCTCGTCCTGTTTTGGCTGTAATTTCTGCGGCCAATAAACATAGAATGATTCCATCCTTATCCGTCGTCCAAACGCTTCCATCTTTTCTCAAAAAGGATGCACCTGCGCTTTCTTCACCGCCGAAGCCAAAGGAACCATCTACCAATCCATCAACAAACCACTTAAAACCTACTGGAACTTCAGCAAGTTTTTTTCCCAAGTTCATGGCAATACGATCAATCATGGAAGAGCTAACTAACGTTTTACCGATAGCTGCATCAGCGCGCCATCCTTTACGATCTTGAAATAGATAAGATATGGCTACGGAAAGATAATGATTAGGATTCATTAAGCCGACACTAGGAGTTACAATGCCATGACGATCAAAATCTGGGTCATTGCCAAAGGCAAGATCATATTTGCCTCGTAGTTCAATAAGTCCTGCCATAGCGTACGGTGAAGAACAATCCATACGAATTTTACCATCACCATCTACATTCATAAAACTAAAAGTAGGATCAGGATCACCATTGATTAGATCAATCCCAATACCATAAGTTTCTGCTATAGGCATCCAATAACCAAGACCTGCACCACCAAGTGCATCAGCTCCCAATTTTAGACCAGCAGCCCTAATTGCGTCCATATCAATAATATTCTTCAAATCATTCACATAGGGTGTGATGAAATCATACTCATGGATGTTATCGGCTTTCAGTGCTTTTTCATAAGGCATACGTTTAATCTCTTGATTGTCATTTTTTAAAAATTCATTGGCTTTATCAGCAATCCATTTGGTAATGTGTGTATCGGCGGGACCGCCATTAGGTGGATTATATTTAATGCCCCCATTATCCGGCGGATTATGAGATGGGGTAATAACAATTCCATCAGCCAGATTGGCTTTTCTTCCTTTATTGTATTGCAAGATAGCATGAGAAATACCTGGTGTCGGAGTGTAATTCATATCTTTAGCCAGGAAAGTTTCTATACCATTAGCAGCAAGTACTTCTACTGCTGACATGAAGGCAGGCTCAGACAAAGCATGGGTATCAAAACCAATAAATAAAGGCCCCGTTATTCCTTGTTCTGTACGATAGCAGCAAAGGGCTTGGGTAATAGCATAAATGTGATCTTCATTAAAACTAGATTTTAGCGAATTTCCTCTATGGCCAGACGTCCCGAAAGCAACCTTTTGCGAAGGCTCGTTAACATCGGGTTTATTAACATAGTAGGCGCTAATCAGACGTGGAATATTAACCAACATATTTTTAGGAGCCTTTTTACCTGCCAATGGATGAATCGACATAGATATACCTCCAGCTTATAAATTTAGGTATTACTTAAACACCATATTTGTATATAAAGAAGACTTGATTCAGATGGAGTTTTAACTCCATCTGAATCTTAGTCGCACTTATCCAGGGACTTAGCCGCTCTTAACTCCCACTTATATAAGTGAGCCTTGGATTCGAAAATCCTTAGAGCGAACTTACTTCGAGTTTTACAGACTGTTATCCTAACCAGAGGGCAGGATATTACAGGCTGTTAACGAGATGAAGATGGGAGTCTTAGAGCGGTTTAGTCATCGGATAAATTCCTTACTGTTACATTCCGCGAACAAGATAAAATACCCTGCCACTCTCCCCTTCTAACTAGGATATTTTTACATTGTACCCGCTCACTCTTCACCTTGTATTTACACTACACCCACGTCGAAATATTTTCCATTCACAAAAAACATTTCTTACATTTAACTAATGACAACTTCTATTTTTAGTGTTATACTGTAAACACAAATTACATATACTTCATTGGCAATGACGCCGTGCAATCATAGTTAAACTATGGGTGCACGGCTTTGCTTTTTTTGAGGAAGGGGGAATTTCATGATAAAAGTACAAGGACTCAATAAACACTTTGGCTCATTACATGTATTAAAAGATATTAACCTTACTGTAGGTAGCGGCGAAAAGGTCGTCGTCATTGGCCCCAGCGGTTCAGGAAAAAGCACCTTAATTCGGTGCATGAATCTACTAGAAACACCAAGTGCAGGTCAAATATTGATTGATGGCGTTGATATTACGGCTCCTAAAGCGCCTGTAACGAAGGTTAGAGAATCAGTTGCCATGGTCTTTCAGCAATTCAACCTATATCCTCATAAGACTGTCCTGGAAAACTTAACATTGGCGCCAACCTTAATAAAAAAAGTCTCCCGTGACGAGGCTAGCGAATCAGGTTTAGCCTTTTTAGACAGAGTAGGGCTTAAAGAAAAAGCAGATGTTTATCCTGCTCAACTTTCTGGTGGTCAGCAACAACGGGTAGCCATTGCTAGAGCTCTAAACATGAAGCCTAATATTATGCTTTTTGATGAACCAACCTCGGCGCTTGATCCCGAAATGATTCAAGAGGTATTAGATGTTATGATTGATCTTGCCAAGGAAGGTATCACGATGGTAGTCGTAACTCATGAGATGGGTTTTGCTAAACAAGTAGCAGATCAAGTTATTTTTATGGACGGTGGCCAAATCCTAGAAAAAGGATCTCCAGAGCATTTTTTCACCAACCCAGAACATGACCGTACAAAATTATTTTTAAGCCGTATTATTCGATAGTTATATTTAAGATAAAAATGGAGGGTATTTATAATGAAAAAGTTTACTATCTTTTTGGTAAGTTTGATGATGCTTATGACTCTAGTACTAGCTGGCTGCGGCAGCAACGAAGCAAAACCTTCTACTGCAAGTACAGGTGTATCTCCTGATATTAAAGCCATTAAAGATCGCGGTACGCTAAAAGTCGGTGTAAAAGTCGATGTACCAAAGTTCGGTTTTAAAGATCCTAAAACTGGCCAAATCGAAGGTTTCGAAATTGACTTAACAAAGGTCTTAGCCAAAAAAATTCTTGGTGATGAAACTAAGTTTGAAGCCCAAGGTGTAACTGCAAAAACCCGGGGTCCACTCCTTGACAATGGCGAAGTGGACTTAGTCATTGCAACCTTTACCATTACAGAAGAACGTAAACAGAGCTATAATTTCTCCGACCCTTATTTCACTGACGGTGTTGCCTTAATGGTGAAAAAAGACGCAGGAATTACGGATTTAAAAGGCTTAGCTAATAAAACTATTGGTGTAGCCCAAAGTGCCACTAGTAAAAAAGCCATCCAAGAAGCTGCTGACAAAGCAGGAATCAAAGTTAACTTCTTAGAGTTTGGCACCTATCCAGAAATTAAAACCGCTCTTGATTCCGGCCGTATCCAATGTTTTAGTGTAGATGGAGCTATTTTATTTGGTTATCTAGATGATTCTACTGTTATCTTAGCCGATCGTTTCACTCCGCAAGAGTATGGGGTCGCAAGCAAGAAAACCAATGAAGGCTTAGCTAAATTAGTGAACGATACCATCAACGACATGAAAAAATCTGGTGAGTTGACTACAATGATGAACAAGTGGGGCCTTAAATAGTGCCTGGCCCCTTCGCTGGATTTAAATGGTTGGCACTATTAAGTGATTGGTCTGTTTTTGCTGAAGGCTTTATACAGACCATCCTTCTATCAGCATTAGGCTTGTCGTTGGCTTTAGGCTTAGGTATCTTTTTTGGTATTTTAGGAACGTCTCATGTAAAAATATTACGAACCATTAATCGGATTTACGTAGAGTTCACCCAAAATACTCCTTTGGTTATTCAAATATTCTTTTTATATCATGGTTTACCACACTTAGGAATCATGTTACCCGTTTTCGTTGTTGGTGTATTGGGAGTTGGCGTTTATCATGGTGCTTATATTGCAGAAGTGATTCGAGCAGGTGTAGAATCTGTACCAAGAGGACAGCTGGAAGCTGCCTATTCCCAAGGATTTAGCTATTGGGGAGCAATGGTCCATATTATTTTACCCCAAGCTAAACGTATTTCTTATCCGCCACTAACCAATCAAGCTGTCAATTTAATCAAAAATACCTCCGTACTTGCCATGGTTGCAGGTGGTGAACTCATGTACCATGCTGATTCCTGGTCAAGCAACAATCTTTATTATGGTCCTTCCTATGTGGTAACGGGCTTACTTTATATCTCTTTATGCTTTCCATTAGCAACCTATGCCAAACGTATGGAACGCAAACTGGAGGTGTCCTAATGATTCAAGAATTATTTCAATATGATTTACTTACTTTTCTCGGAGCCGGCCTATTAACGACTCTTTACATTGCGATCAGTTCCATTGTTTTGAGCATGATTTTGGGTACTATTCTTGGGATTGCTCGCCATTCTAATATAGCTCCGTTTAGTACTGCCGCTTCTATTTATATTGAAACGGTGAGAAATACACCATTGCTGCTATTTATTTTAGCAGTCCGGTTCATGACTAACCTACCTCCCATTTATGCAGGCATTGTGGCTATGACTGTTTTTACAACAGCCATGATTGCTGAAATTGTCCGGGGTGGTTTAAATTCTATCGGAAAAGGTCAATGGGAAGCCGCAAAATCACAGGGATTTACCTACAGTCAAACCTTACTATATATTGTTTTGCCCCAGGCCTTTAGAAACACCATACCGCCATTAGTATCCCAGTTTACAACTGTAATCAAAGATACTTCTCTTGTATGGGCCGTAGGTATTGAGGACTTAACAGGCAAAGGCATGATTATAATGGGTAAGTACGGGACAACAGCGCAGGTTTTTGCGATATTCATAGCCATAGCGCTCACCTACTTTGTCTTTAATTATGCCCTTTCCATCCTTGCCCGATATCAGCAACGCAGACTGCTGCTTAGAAGTTACTAATAAGAGCCTTATGAAAAAGAGAACCATTAAAGGTGAATGCACCTTTAATGGTTCTCTTTCCTTAAATCGGCAGGACGGTTCTGCTGATCACCATTGCCATTGATAGTAATAGTAACTATCTTGCACTTTATTTCTCTAAGATAATTTTACCCTGTCGATACTCTGGTACGATATGTTGTGCATCTATCTGAAAACAATATTCTACATCATCCATACGGTTTAAATCTTCTAGCCGTTTACCATTTCTACTATGAACAGCAGTCTCAACTAGCTTATCTTTAGCCTGAATATACATCAGCAAGGCTGCGCGAGCAGAATCTGTTAGTAACGCATTACCTTCTGCAGTTAATAACTGAACCAATAATCCTGCACAAAGTGAATCTTCTAGCGAAAAAAGACCATCTGTTCCAGCACATACAATTAAAATATCTTTTCCATAAATTTTAGCCTGCCCACAAACAGCCGTAGCATTTAGACAAGAGCCAATCAATGTACGATGTGCCCCTTCTGTTGCCTTAATGGCAATCGTTCCATTCGTGGTAGTCATAACGATACTTTGACCCTCTACCTTATCCTTAGAAAATTCAAAGGGAGAATTACCAAAATCATATCCTTCAATTTTGATAGACTGCCTCTCCCCAGCAAACAAGGCAGATTCCATTTTAATAGCTGCCAGGCTAGCATCCTCTACAGATAAAACGGGGATCATTTCTTTGCAGCCGTTTGCCATAGAAGTAACAATCGATGTAGTTGCACGAAATATATCTAATACGATACAAATAGTCTCAGAAAGATTTACCTCACCAATGTCTTTCGGTAAAAATGCAATATCAATTTTCATTATTAAACCATCTCCTATTATATATTACGTACTATTACTGTTGTAAAGGATGATCTGATTGTGCACTACAAATACTTAAATTTATTTCACGAAAAATATGAAATAAAGCAGCTGTCAATTGATTTCAAATGACATTCTATTGAATTAGGAAATTTACAGGCTTTCTTTATATGCAGCACCCAATACACTCTTATCTTATTTAATTCAATATGTTTATCAATAGTCCCTGCCAACTCACCTGTAGGTGCATCTCAATTTTTCACGCCATTTTTGTGCTTTATTCATTTATCGTAACTAATTTATACCAATTGAAATAAAAGTATTCCCCTCTTATCGGATTAGGATAGTACCGCGTTATCCCAAAACCACTTTTGCCTAGTTATATCAGGAACTCGTTTTTTCTTTGTTTCTTTTTTCAATTCACTTTTATTCAAATCGTTGGTAACCTCATCATCAACCTGCAAATTTTGATTCTCAATTATTTTTCTATTTAACTGCTTGACCGACACATTCATATAATATCAATCTCCTTTGATGTAAGCGCAATACACATCTCAATAAAGCACTGTTATATGATTATTTTAATAATCATAAGAGAATTAGTGAAATACTTATTATGGATCTAGTGTATTTAGATAATAAATAAACCAAGCTAGAAAGCTTGGTTTTGCAACTTCTCTATTTTTATTCAGACTTAGCCAGCTGGTTTTTAACAAAGGATAGAAATTCAAGGGCTGCGTAAGAAAGATATCGCTCCTTTCTCCATACTAGAGCCAGGCGCAAATATAATTTTGGCTCTTCAAGAGGGCGATGTATAATAACCTTATTATCAAAGCTTTTACATATTTTGCTGGGCAGCATTGCGATACCGAGGTTTCCTGCTACCATCTGCGTCATCCAATCCCGTTGTGAAGTTTCTAGAACGATCTTAGGCTTAAAACCAGCATGTTTGCATTCATCTATTATCATATCATGCAGCTTATAATCGTTGCTATATAAAACAAACTCTTCATCAATAAGCATCTTGTAATCAATTACCTTATATTGAGCCAACCTACTGGTGGGGTGCATAATTACTTCAAGCGGATCTTGTTCAAACCAAATTTTTTCATAAAGGTCGTCATCCTCAGAAGGCGTGAATATTCCAATATCTAATGATCCCTCTTGAATTGCTGCTTCTACTTTTTTCGGACCAACTTCATATAGATGAATAGAAATGTTAGGGTATTCATTCTTAAATGCACTAAGCAAATTTGAAAAACTTGTAATCGCAGTAATTTGAGGTATTCCAATATGTATTTTCCCAGTTTGCATTTTCTTCAAATCCCCTAATTGGGCAGTTATACTTTGAAATGATGATACAATTTGTTGTGCTTGTCTAAGAATAATTTCGCCAGCATCCGTTAATCTAACGGACTTTGTATCTCGGTAGCATAACATTACGCCAAATTGTGTTTCTAACTCCTTAATCATTCTACTGATGGACGGCTGTGAAATATACATCATTTCAGCAGCCTTACTAAAGCTTTTGTAACGGGCAACTTCGATAAAACATTCTAGATTTTTTATATCCAAAATCTTCCCCCTACTTTTACAATTTACTATTTTTAAGATCATTTCCTAGTCTTTTAGAAGGCTTTCATTCCGTATCAGTTCCTTCTTTTCGCTAATCAAAAACTCCTGCAAAGCCAATTCACTTTGCAGGAGTTTTAGTTATAAATCGTCGATATTTATCCTATTTTCTCGTGAAAAAATGATTTCATCGGCGTATGATATAGAAAATAAGCAATCAGACTACCACCAGTTGTGCTAACTAAGAAGGGAAGAACGAAGAAGAATGCCCCTACTTGAGAGCCAAGTATATATTTTGCTACAGGATAAGCTACAAGGCTTCCTATAATTCCAGTACCAATAATCTCACCAACGATGGCTCCTAAAATATGATTCGTCTTCTTATACAAAATACCTGCAAGGGCTGCCCCCAGCATACTACCCGGAAAAGCCAACAAAGAGCCTGTACCAAGAATGTTGCGTAAGAGCGAAATACTAAAGGCGGCACTAACGGAATACCTTGTCCCCATCAACACTGCTAACAGCACATTGATAGCATGCTGTACAGGAAAACACTTTGCAATACCGATTGGTATATACACCAAATGAGCTGAGAAAACACCTATGGCTATAAATAAAGCTGTAAATGCTAATTTTCGTACTTGCATACTAATTCCTCCAGAGTTTGGCTTACTATAAGTAGCATAAATTCTTTTTATGAATCTAGCCGCCAGTTACCTATGTTGTCTATCACTAGTTTTTTTGCATGATAGTTTGTCAACGTACTTCGATGACCAACACTAATAATAGCTGCATCTTTGAGATGGGTTTGTAAGAGTTTGTATAATTCTTTTTCTGTAGCTTCATCAATTGCGGATGTTGCCTCATCTAAAAACAACCAATTGGGTTGATGGAGTATCGCTCTGACAAAAGCGATCTTTTGTTGTTCTCCTAAGGAAAGAATATGAGACCAATCCTCAACTTTATCTAATTTATCGGCAAGATCATTCAATTTACAAAGTGCCATGACCTTACGAATATTTTCATCAGTGGTAAATCCTGAATTGTTGTAAGGATATAATAAGGATTGCCGTAGGGTACCAAGAGGCAAATAGGATTTCTGGGATAAAAATAAAAGTTTCTTCTCTGTTGGAATGGTAATATTACCTTCTCCAAATGGCCAAATACCGGCCAATGTTCGCATTAGAGTACTTTTCCCACATCCAGATGGCCCCATAATTAAAAGAGAATCACCTTTATTAATCGTCAAGTCTAATTTTTTAAGTAATCTTTCGCCATTAGGCAAATTAATATGTAATTGAGAAACCTGAAAAGGTAAATGTTCACCATGAGTTACTTTAATCTTTTCTTTTTCAGAAATATAATGTACTTTGTTTATACTATTGCTAAAACCGTTTAGACGATTAATGACTGCTTGCCATTCAGCGAATAAGGAATAACTCTCCACAAAAAAGGATAATGCATCCTGCACGCGACCAAAGGCTGATGAAATCTGCATTAGCCCTCCCAATTGTATTTGATTACTAAAATAACGCGGAGCTGCAACAACAAGAGGAAAGATAATAGCAATTTGAGAATAACCAGAAGTAAACCAAGTTAGTTTCTTTTGCCGCAGCATTAAATCTCTAAAGTTATTCACTACCATGTGAAAACGCTTTGATAAATTATCTTGTTCTTGCTTTTCACCACCATAAAGAGCAATACTCTCACTATTCTCTCTAAGACGCATTAGACTAAAACGAAAGTCAGCCTCATAACGCTGTTGGCTATAAGTAAGGCCTACTAAAGGATTCCCAATCTTCGCTGTTAGCCATGTGCCCACTGTAGCATAAATAACAGCAACCCAAACCATATATCCGGGGATAGATACATCATTTCCCCCTAAAGGTATAGAAAAAGGGCCTGATAGGTTCCATAATATTGCAATAAAAGATAGTAAAGTAACTGTCGCTTTTAACAATCCTAGTGAAAGCCGTAATGTTAAATTAACAAATAGCTTTAAATCCTCACTAATTCGTTGGTCAGGATTATCTGTACTATTATCCGTTAATTGCATACGATAATAAGACCTTTTTTGCAGCCATTTTTGCAAGTATTCTTGGGTCAGCCAACGACGCCATTTAATTTCCAGGAGCTGCTGCATGTAGAGTTCATAAACAGCCAAAACAATATGACAAGTTGCTAGTATAGAAAAGGTACCTAGAGCACTAACAAAGCCTGGTTTATCATGATTTTGTAAGGTGTTATAAAATGTATTATTCCATTCATTTAACAATACGAATACATAAACATGCCCTAGATTGAGGCCAACAATGATACCGAGCAACAATCTAGCTCGCCATTTTTCCCCTGATATCCAATAGCCCTTAGTAATCTGCCACATCCCTTGGATAAAATTCCAATTAACTGTTTTTATCATAAATCGTCCTTTCTTCTAAAATCTATCATGGAAGTTTTTACTTTAATTCTTCTCGATTCTCGAAATCTCTCGAAACTCCTTCTCATTACACAAAAAAACTGACATCCTACAGTAAGATGCCAGTTTTGTACCGCAGAAACTAATAATCTACTATTCAGCGTACTAATAAATCGACCACAACCTCAGGTAGCTTCATCCTCTTAATTTAACATAGATTAACCTCATTGATTCTATTAGGAGGGGTACGAGTTTCTAATACTGCAATTACATTATTTACGGCGGTATTTCCCATGCGAATATTTGACTCATAGCAAGTTCCACCTAAGTGGGGAGACAATATAACATTTTCTAAACTAAATATAGGATGTAGCTGGGGAGGCTCAAAATCATATACATCTACACCATATCCACGGATACGGCCATCAAGTAATGCTTTATGCAACGTTTCGTACTCTACCAGCTGACTACGGGCTGTATTAATAAGAATAGCTCCAGGTTTAAGTAAACCTAAATGGCGCTGATCAAGAATATTTCTTGTTTTTTTAGTTAACGGTAGATGAAGACTGATAAAGTCGGATTGTTGTAATAATTCCTCAAGTCCAACATATTTAATTCCTATTTTCTTTGCTTCCAATCGCTCCACACAGTCGAAACCTAAAATCTTCATATTATATCCTGTTGCACGATAAGCCGCAGCTAAACCTATTTTCCCAACACCGATAATACCAATCGTTTTTCCCCAAAGACCTACTCCCATCGGCTTTAGCCAATTCCCCTCTTTCGTTGCTTTATTTGCGATATATAATCCACGTGATAACATGTGGAGTAATCCGAAAGCCAAATCAGCTACCTCATGGCTATTTACCCCTGGAGCATTTGTCACTACTACACCACATTCGGTCGCCGTCTTACTGTCGATAGCATCTACACCCACACCATGTTTAGCAATTACCTTTAATTTCGGACAGGATCGAATCATTGCACTCGTCACTTTATCATTACCTACAATTAAAGCATCTGCGTCCTGAGCAATATTTATCATTTCACCTTCCGTCAAAGGTCTACCGTAAGAGTTGGTGATAACTTCACAGCCTATAGCTTTTAAACGATTTAAAGGCTCAGGGTCAGCTTTTGCAAATGTAACTGCTGTAACAACAACCTTCCACTTGTACACGATCATTCCTCCATTTATTTTTCTAGTTAATAACAAGAAGGACTTGGCATCTGCCAAGTCCCCAGACGTCGGCAAATGCCTAAGTCTTCTTCTCGAATAAAATAAATCTTGCTTATAAATCTCTATTTTTCGCAGAATAAACAGCAGTAACAATCTCCTTGGCTTTAAGCGTTACCGCGTCCCAATCCCCCCGTGCTGCAGCTGCAAAATCAACGAGTTGACCTCCAGCACCAACAGCCATCGCACCAGCTTTTATAAACTCTACAGCGTTATCTTTGTTCACACCGCCAACCGCCATAGTTGCTATCTGTGGTAATGGACCACGAAGTTCCCGAAAATAGTTAGCACCTAAAGATGATGCTGGGAAAATTTTTACCATTTCACATCCTAAGTCATAGGCTCGTACAATTTCTGATGGCGTCATAACACCAATTACTGCGGGAATTTTGGCCTGGCAGCAAACGGCTAATGTTTCCTCTGCCAGATGTGGCGTTAGCACAAAAGTCGCACCAGCCTTAATAGCAGCATGAGCATCTTCTCCTGTCATGACGGTCCCAGCTCCAATAGGTAGTTTTTCACCAATTGCTTCCTTGAGTGCCGCGATGCCCTGGAGAGCCCCTTCACTATTTAAGGTTATCTCAATTGCACCTACGCCAGCCTCTTCCAATGCTTGTCCGAGGGGTACGAGTATGCTAGGATCAACACCGCGCAGAATGGCTACAACACCAATTTCAGCAACATGTTCCAATACTGCATGCATGAAATCACCCTCCCTTTTTCAGTTTTTAACCTTGAATATTCTTTATACCAGCATAAGTGTTTTCTTCTTCCGTTTCCATTAATTGAACTGCTTTGCGAGCTTGTGATTTTGCTACTAGCAGGAAGAGTCCAAAAACAACAGCCGAAATGATTACACCACTCAAAACGAAAGACAACGTTTGCATAATTGCATAGGTGACAAATAAAGAGCCACCTGAGAATGAGGCAACACCGATAGCCCCTTCAGGAATTTTGCCTCCAACGGATAAAAATATTTTTGTCAAAACAGGTGAGGTTACAGTACCACACAACAATATTTGTACGAGTACAACCGCACCAATCAGCAAGGTACGAAATACGTTGCCATTAACCAGCGCCACAACGAAAGCAATCCGGAAAGGGATTACCGTAATATCAGCAAAGGGAAGCATTTGATTACCTGGTAAAATAGCAGCCAGTACCAATACGAAAGGTGTCAAGAGTAGTGCCGCTGTTAAAACGGAAGGGTGGCCAATTGATATGGCAGAATCAAGTCCTAAGAAGATCTCTCGACCACCCATATGTTTGTGGAGAAACTCTTGGCTGGCTTCTTGTATCGGCATTAAGCCTTCCATTAAAATAGCAACTACCTTAGGTAAAATGATCATCACTGCAGCTAGGTTCATGGCTAAATTTAAAGAATCTTTCATGGAATATTTGGCCATAAATCCAATGCCCATACCGATAATTACAGCAAGTACTGCCGGCTCTCCAAACACACCAAGGTATTTTTTAACCGAACTAAAATTACCACGAATATCTCTCACAACTGGAATACGGTCTAGTAATTCGTTCATTGGCGCTGCAATAAGACACTCGGATATAGAAGACAACGTAGGCATGGTAATTCCTGGTAGACCATAGAATTTTTGCAGGAATGGTGCTGCCCAATCCGCAAGTAACCAAGTAATTAAAGACGCTAGCAGCATGCCGACAAAACCAAGATACACATTATCTGTCGCGAAATAAGTGAGTACACCGACGGTTATCAAATGGTGGTAGTTCCAAATATCAACCATTAACGTTTTTGTAACACGAAAATAAAGTAATACAAAATTAAATAGTAGTAATAGTGGAATGCCAATAGCTCCCATAGGAGTGGCCCAAATAGCCGCCGCGACAGCGCCCCAACCTACATCCATAATATCTAATTTAATTCCTGAATTTTTTGATAGTGCCTTCATTGCTGGCCCTAAATTATCACCCATAAAACCGACAACCATCTTGATACCGATAAGGGCAATAGCAATAAAAATAGCTGCGCGTATGGCTTTTCCTGGTTTAGTTCCTAAGGCCAAAGCAAACAAAAAGATGAAACACGGGAGTACAATATTAGGTCCAAAATCGAATATCGCCTTAAAGTAACTTCCAATTAACTCCATTTCACATTCCCCTTTTTAATTTTTTTGTATATGTTGTTTGATTTGTTCTAATGTTTCTGGTAAACCCATGCCAGTGAGAAAAGGAAGCCCCTTAATTAGCAGCGGTTTGTTTGCTATTTCTGGAAGCGCTGCCCCCATTGCCATTAAGACAATTACATCCACTTTATCAGCATAGGAAGCTAATTCTCCGATTTTGGCCTGAATTACTTCACAGCGAACATGGGCACCTGCCATATAATCCTGAATTTTCTTACAAGCCACCGTAGAAGTCGCTACCCCATTGCCACATAATACTAATACTCTTTTTGCCATTACAGAATCCCCCTAACTATAATTTTTACTATTTATAGTCCCCAGATTGCTCCTTTGACGGTTGGGCCAACCTGCTTGCTATACCTAAGCAGTAAATTTGAACCAGTATCTTTCACCAACGCTTGCCAGTTTAAGCTCCGACGTTTCAATTCCATAGGATCCACATTTAAATTAACGGTGCCTTCCTTAAGACTAATAGTAATTTCATCACCATCTTTAATTAAAGCAATGGGCCCTCCTTCTGCTGCTTCAGGACACAAATAACCAATACTTAAGCCTGCACTGGCCCCGGAAAAACGGCCATCTGTTATTAACGCCGTATTGGGAACTCCTTTTAGCACCTCGGTGACCCTATGCAATTCTCGCATACCAGGACCGCCTTTAGGCCCTTCATAACGGACAACCACTACTTGACCAGGTTTAATTTTATTTTCATGCAAGGCATTGTGGCACGCTTCCTCACTTTCAAATACAATGGCTGGTCCACTAAATATATGTTGCTCTTCTGGTACAGCAGAAGCTTTGACCAATGCTCCACATGGTGCCAGCGAACCATAAAGTACTTGAACCCCACCAGTTGGGGCAAGAGGTTTATCAAAAGCCTTAATCACATCTCGATCCCCCTCAGAAGCTCCACGAGCAACATCGCCAATGGTTATCCCGCCTACGGTTTTTGCTTCCATTTTAAGCAGAGGTTGAAGTTCCTTAAGTACAGAAGGTAAACCACCAGCACGATATAAATCGTATACTGTCTGATTACCATTTGGCACAAGCGCTGACAATAGCGGAGTCTTATCACTCACTTCAGCAAAACTATCCCATGATAAAGAGATCCCTGCCTCAGCGGCGATAGCTGGAAGATGAAGAAAGGCATTCAATGAGCCACCTAAAGCATTTAGCACCACCAGCGCATTATAAAATGCATCCGTTGTTGCAATATCCCTTGGTCTGATACCTTGTTTAATCATCTCCATTACTGCCATACCAGATTTTTCAGCAGAAAATCGACGAAGGCTGGTTGGTGCGGGGAGTACGCTGCTACCTGGCAACATCAGTCCTATTGCCTCACAGAGAACCGCCATCGTGTTGGCAGTACCAAAAAAGGGACATACTCCTGGTCCAGAATAATACTGGAGCGATCCTTCAATTAGTTGGCGCTCTGTTATTTCACCTGCTAGAAACCTAGTACGTAATTTTTTTGAATCGGATGGCTTACATTCTGGCACAGAAGTGCCAGCAGTGACTATCACAGATGGAAGATTGATGCGTAAAGCTGCCTGCATCATGCCTGGAATAATCTTGTCGCAAGAGCCTAATAAGACCATCCCATCAAACACACCATGGCCGAGAACCATTACTTCTACAGAGTCGGCGATAATGTCACGATGTGGCAATGTATATCTCATACCAAGATGCCCTTGGCTGATACCATCACACATACCAATAGTATTAAATTCAACGGGCTCCCCACCCGCTGCCCGTATACCGTTCTTAACAGCTTCAGCCAACTTCAGTAAAGGCTCATGACCAGGACATACTTCATTCCAGCTATTCGCAACAGCAATTAAAGGCTTTCCGTCCAGTGCATCTAAAGAGATTCCTGCAGACGCAAGATGAACTTTGGCTATGGCCCTTTGGTAGGGTTCTAAACGATCAATTGCGCGTTCCATTCTTAATGAACCTCCTTTAGTTTTAAATACTGTTGTAAAATCTTTTCGATTTCTTTTGAGTCCGTAGCTCCCAGTAAATTTTCTAAAACTTCAGGGTTCTGAAAGGTCTCAACTAGATTTTGTAACAAATCGACTTGCGCATGAGGCTCCTTCATTGCTAATAAAAAAACGATGCTAACCTCCAGCTTATTACCTGGATCACCCATATTACCAAAAGTTACTGGATGAGCTAAAGTCGCTACAGCAATCGCTGGTCTATTCACATGCTCCACATCCGTATGTGGAATAGCTACATTAATATTACCAAGGGGAAGACCTGTCGGAAATATTCCCTCTCGCTTTATAACCGCTGGTACATAAGAATTTTTTACATAACCAAAATCATGTAATTTATTACCAAGAGATTGGATTATTTCTTGAAAACTTGCAGCCACTAACTGCGATACTATTAAATCTGCTGACAAAACTTGGTTGCCACTCATATCTGTAAATCTCCTACCCTTCTTTTCCCAATCACAAATGAACCGGGAAATTTCATATTTAAATTGTCTTGGTATCAGACCAGGACAGAAGTACTTGAGTTATTTTTTCGATATCATTCTCACTACGAAGGTATGCTACTTTCTCCGGACTACTGAGAATATTAGTTAATTCTAGCAGTGCAATAACATGAGCAGAATGATCTACTGCTGCCAGAGCAAATATTATATCTACTGGATCATTATCCTGTGATCCAAAAGAAACGGGTTCTCTTAGTCGAATAAAGCTGAAGCCAGATTTTTTTACTCCGCAATCAATATCTGCGTGAGGCAGGGCAACGCCCTTCCAAAAAACAATATAAGGTCCCATCTTATCTACTACGTCAATCATTGCTTGCGTATATGCATGTTCAATATAGCCCTCTTGATACAATACATTTCCGGCCTGGTAAATAGCATCTCGCCAACTCTGAGCAGGCACATCCAGTCTAATATTCGCGGCAGGTAATAACTGATATAAAGACGGCGGATTGGAACTTATTTGTGCTTCTTCTAAAGAAGCATTCAGCATGTTGTCTAACTCACGGCGTAATTGAGGATAGTCCTGAATGCTGCAGTATTTTTCAATAACTTTAACAATATCATCAACGGAAGAGGTCTCTTTTGCTTTATCCATGTGATTTTCTAATAATGCAATATCATGGGGAGGCAGTAGAGGATTAACAATTAGTATAGGTACATGTACGGGAGTAATCGGTACCGTAGATACGATAATGTCTACCTGGCGGCTTTCTAATAGCATTTGAACTTGACGGCAAGGTGCTACACCGACAATTTTTATATCAAATAAAGATTGTAGACGGGAAGAAAGTAAATTAGCGGTTCCCTTACCTGTCGCACAAATGACAAGAACTGATGGCCGATTTTTTTTACTGTTCCTCATTTTTTCAAGAGCAGCACTAAAATGAACCGTTAGATAGCTGATTTCTTCATCTAATAGCTGGCCACCAATATAATTTTCCAAAGATTTTATATGTTTTTTCACTGATTCAAACAATATAGGGTAACTAGACCTGACTTCATCCAAATATGGGTTTTCCAAGCTTAGTCCATATTTTACTCTGTACAGTGTAGGGCGTACTTCTTCCAGGAGTCCTTCAAATAATTGATGATCTTCTGTCAAATCATAAGGTAAATCCTGGCTTACATGCGCAATTAGATTACAGACTAACATCTGCATTTCAGTTCCACTTTCTTGTTCTTCTACTGTTGAAGATGCAACATTACTTCCTAAAATATATTCAGTAAAAAGGCTGACTTCATCAATAGGAATCGATACATCAAATCTTTCTTCTAAAAGAGAAATGGTGGTAAGTGCAATAGCAAATGTACGTGAATTCTGCAGAACTCCTAGCTCTGACTGACCAACAATAATATCACGTCCGCCTTTGATTCTATGAATAGAAACAATCAGGTAAATTACCAACCCACTAAATGCTACATCTGAAAATATAACCTGCAACTCTTTTTCTAATTGTCTAATATAAGTTTGCAGGAAGGATATATCAATGTCCTCCAACCAATTTTTAAATAACTGCTTGTCGCCCCAATTGGTTTCCGCTGTTGTAATCCATTCCAACATAGACGGTAAAGACAAATTTTTACGCAGAAGTTCTACAACAGCCTGGCGGAATTCTCTTTCTGGTCCTACAATTTTGATCCCATACTTAGGAATTGATCGTAATTCTAAATGCCGTACTTCTAACCATTCACGTACCTTCTGCAAATCCTTTATTACCGTTCCTCGACTAACATATAAAATAGTAGCTAGGTCATTAATTCTAATATAATCTTTAACATATAATAATTCCGCCAAAATTCTCTGCAGCCGTTCACTAGATGACATCACGTACTGATATAATCCCAAATGTTGAAACAATCTTAATAGCTTATGTTTCTCTTCTAATGATTCTACAAACTTCACGCCCCCGTTTTGTTTGCGAATCAGTAGCGATAGATTGTTAAAGTGCAAAAAATCATCCACTACATCCAAGTCATAACGGATGGTACGGTCACTAACATGAAAACGTTGAGCCAAATCTCGAATCCGAACCCAACCTTCGTTTTCTAAAATATCAAGAAGCACACTACAACGGCGTTCATTTAGTAACATAACTTTCACCTACTTCCATATTTATTTTACTTTATTATTTGAATAATCAGAAGTTTAACATCTTTCACTAACATTATGGCAAAAATGAACTAATAGAGTGCTAATCAAAGAATCCGTTCTACACTAAATCACATTTTAGCAACAAGTTATGCAGTACTATTTTTATAGGAATTGTCAACTTAATGTAGAGTTAATATTATCTAAAAAGAAGGGACTGTGTTGAAATAACATTTCAATACAGTCCCTTCAGATGTAGCGATTCTTAGGCTTCTAGAAGAATTTTTTACTATCTTTTAGCAATTCTCAATTAGTTTCTTTGCTTCCACATATTGAGCGATCCCTGCTGCTAATTTTTTAGCTTCTTTCATTGCTAACACTACAGTGGCAGGTTCATGCACAACATCTCCCCCTGCAAAAACACCTTTACGAGTTGTCATACCATAAGGGCGATCACGGGTAACTACATATCCATTGGCATTAACATCAATTCCTTGAGTAGTGGATACGATTCGAGCCGCTGGACGTTGGCCGATTGCAGGAACAATTTTATCGGCCTCAATCACTTCTCTTTTTCCTGTTCCGTAGACCTTTCCTTCTCCATCAATTTCCTGAACTTCATATTCTAGCCCGATAACCTGATCTGTTCCTAGAATCGAAGTAGGACTTGATAGCCACTTAAATTCCACCCCTTCTGCTTTTGCCGCTTCATACTCAGAATGTAAGGCTGTAATGTCATTCTCCGTGCGACGATAGACAACGGTAACCTTAGCAGCTCCCAAACGCACTGCGGTACGGGCAGCATCCATGGCTACATTTCCGGCCCCAATGACTACTACTCGATCATGAGGGTTCACAGGAATTTCTTTTTCATCAATTTTTTCTGTTCGAATTAAGGTCACCATTCTAAGTAGATACGTTGCCTGTATCACGCCCACTAAATCTTTCCCCGGAATATCAATTATTTTGGGCAGTACAGTACCTGTCCCAATGAAGATCGCATCAAAACCTTCTGCAAATAATTCGTCTACAGTAAGATCCTGTCCAACTAAAACATTCGTCTTGATCGTAACTCCTAGTTCTTCAATTCTTTTAATTTCTCGACGGACAATTTCCTTCCCTAAACGAAATTCAGGAATTCCATACATTAAGACTCCACCCGGTTCCTCTTGTGATTCAAAGATAATAACTTCAAAGCCCAGCTTGGCAAGATCTCCAGCCACAGTCAATCCAGCTGGACCAGAACCAATTACTGCAATCTTACCGTTTACCAAAGAAGCGCACTTAGGTCTATCTATACTCATTTCCGCATCAAAATCAGCAATAAAGCGTTCCAGTTTACCGATCTGAATTCCGCAATTCTTTTTATTAAGAATGCAGGCACCTTCACATTGTTTTTCGTGTGGGCAAACCCGCCCGCAAACGGCAGGGAGATTACTGCGGCGTGCAATTATAGTACTGGCTTCCCCAATATTACCTTTTGCTAGCGCTAAAATAAAGCTGGGAATTTCATTTTCAATAGGGCAGCCAGCACGGCACAGTGGCTTCGGGCAATTTAAACATCGCTTAGCCTCAGCAATTGCCTCTTTCGTTGTAAAACCCTCATCTATTTCATTAAAGGAGAGCCTTTCCTTTGCAAAATTTGTCTGCTTATCAATTAACATATATATCGTCTCCCTTATCACAAATTAAAACGTTCCCCTTATTATACTAGTAAATCGATTTTTTCTAAAGGTTTACTCCAGTAATGTATAAATACTTCTCTTACAACGCTAACCCTAAAAATAATACGGGATAAACAACTAATAAAAATACGATTGTTGTTATGATAAAGGAAGCTATCGAGATATGAATATTAAGATGATATATTCGTGAAGTAATAACAGCGTTTACAGCCGTCGGCATACAAGATAAAACCAATATGGTATTGATCATTTTTTCTTCAGACATCACCATTCTTGCCATTCCATAAATTAGTAGAGGAGTAAATACAAATTTTATTAAGGTTATATCTTTAATACTATGATAATGCTCTTTTAATTTGGCAAAATCAATCGAATAGCCAACTGGGATTAGAGCGGTCCAGGCTCCAACATGAATTAAAATTTCAGCGAAGCCACCTAGCATTTGCGGTCTTGGTATCCCTATTATTTGTAGTACGACCCCGCACAATATACCAACAATCGCTAATTGGTTGCGGCTGAATAAAACAGATTTGATTGATACTGCCTTAACCTCAACTCTACTTTGAGAACGTTGATAATAATACTGAGCCAAAGGATAACAAAACATAAACATTAAAATATATTGAAATAAAACTACCAGCTGTTGATAAGCATACCCAGTTTCACCATATAGCAGAAATATACATAGCCCGCCAATCGTTCCCAAATTTGATAAAATAGCAGACATTACGTAACTTCCCCTATCTAGATCACTAGTATACTTATACTCAGCAACAAAGTAAGCAATGATTCCTGGAATAATGCCCATTAAGAGTCCCATCATGGGTAACCAAATTAGTCCATAATTAAGAGGTAAAATCCAAAAACTCAGACAAGATAAGGCGGGATAAATCACAAGGATGTTGTTTAAAATCATTTTGTTAAAAACCGATTCTGGAACTATCTTTTGGAATCGGCAAAAATAACCGATTGTTAACGGTGCTAATAAATCAACAATAAATAGAAGCAGTTTCATTTTTATATCCATAGGTCAGTATGACTCACCATCTTTCAATTGCTTTATCTTGTTCATTTCAACTCCTATAATTCATTATCCTCTCCCAAATCGACAAAGAATTTCCTCCACCCAAATAATCTACAATTTATAAATAACAAATTTAGAGAGCTACATTAACCCGCAAGAGACTGGCCAGTCTCTATTTGTCACAATATTTTTTTATGGTAAAATAAGCAATAGCCATTTTGAGCCCTGTAAAAGCAACTTTTGCAACTACAAATGTGGTGTATAAACAAGGAAACATACTAAGGAGGAAACATGCGCAAATTAATCGCTGCATTAACACTAACAACGGGACTCATCATGATAGCAGATAATACCTTTGCCTCTCCTACAACAGAGTTTGAAAAAGGAGCCACGACTTTAGAAATCGGAAGCACCCTCAATTCTAAAGTGAGTGGTAGAGGAAAAGTTCCAGCCGATGTAACTGGTAAGTTTGGTTTTAAGGCTGCAGTGACCACTGGTTTAAACGACCATTTAGCAGTCCAGTACAAACAAGGACTCTTCGTATCGAAAGACTCTACTATATTGACAAAGACAACATATGCTGAATCGAAACCTCGTGATCTTAATTTACTATACAAGGTAAATCCGAACCTTACTTTTATTGCAGGTTATGAAAACACTAAAATATCCTATGGTAACTACGTGGATCCTGCCTCTAAGTCGGCTTTGCATTTTGGCCTGACTGGGACGCAACAGCTAAGTGATAAATATACCCTATTTGCAACTTTACTCACTGGTAAAGATGTATCGTTAAAAGAAGTAGGCATTAGCTATAAGATGTCAAAATCTTCGACATTCAATCTTTCTTATGCAGAACGTGAAGTTAACAATGTCGACCTCAAAGCACTATCAGTAATTAGTGGCAAAGAAAACTACACTATGAAAGGTATCTCTTGTCTCTTTGCCTTTAAACTGTAAACAAATAACAGCTTTTCACCCATAAAATGACCTCCTACTTGTAGCCATTCTTCTACAAGTAGGAGGTCATTGCTTATCCTAAAGACTTTATTTATGTAACGTTATGACTTCAAGGTTTGAATTAGTTATAGCTTTGACACTTACTATCTTCCTTCAAGTACATAATAACAATGTCTAGATTTTTCACTTCTCAAGACCATATAAATCTTCAATCTTTTCGCTCATAAAAGTATGCGCGTCTCTGATGCCTTGATTATAAATAGCTGCACCTACTTTTTCAATCATTACATCGAGTAATAGCTCAGCAGCTAGCTGCCCAATCTCTTCTTCTCGCTTTTCCAAAAAATATTTCTTAATTTCATCAAGGGCTTGCTTCCTTAATTCTTTTGACAAATTAATTGGTGTCATATTATATTAACCCCTTATCTAAAATATAAATTCCCGCGTGATACCTCTGCGTGAGTCCGAGGTAAACTTATTTCCTTCTTAATGCATTATAAAGCTTTGCTGATTCGGTCGCGATGAAATTACTAGAATACTCATGATCTGGTGTAACAGTATAGAAGCTGATTAGTATGGGATCATGACCATCTTCTATTACGCCAACGTCACAAAGAACATCGTCTAATTCTCCTACCTTGTGGAAGACTTTCGTTAGCATATAACGAGGAATCTCCTCATGGAAGATAGTATTTGCTAGTTCACCCTTTAATACTTCACTCTTATCTCTTGGCAAATATTTATTTCTATAGATGTTTTCAAAGACCTTTGCCATTTCATATGGGGTCGTCACACTATGATATTGATATTTAGTAAAGGCAGCTTCGCTATGTATTTGTGTCTGACGAAGACGGAGATCCTTTGTTACTTTACTTAAAGCATCTGCTTTATTTGTTTTAATCTCATTTAATAACTCATAGAAAGACCCATTATCACTAATCGTCATCATTAATTCAATATCTCGGTCGTATGTACTGGCCTTATCTGCATCTGCTTTAGGATAAAGATATTTATACGTTGCTAAAGCAACGACTAATTTGCTAGTCGAAGCCGTAGGAAAAATATCATCTTGACTAAACTCAATCGTATTTCCAGTATTCAAATTCTTGGCAAAAACTCCAACTCTCCCACTGAACCCTTTGAGATCTTTCTTAATTTCTTTTTCAAGAGCAGAAGCTGCGAAAACGTTTGTCGTGAACAGAGTTAGCATAACTACAAGTATAACAATTTTTTTATTCATTTAGCACCTCATTAAGTAACATTTCCCTTTATATTGTAACATAACAGTTCTTCTTTATCTGCCAAACAACAAAAGGGAATATATCCCACATTCAATTTCTTATGTTACTTCTTCAGTAGGCCAACTCTTCCTAACTTTATTTTCATAGACTATAAAGCGATAGTTTATATCCTTATAATTTTGTAAACTACTTTCCTCAACCAACTTCCAATCTGGGAGAGCATCTAAATTGGGGAAAGATTTATTTGCTACATAGCTTTTATCAATTTTAGTAACATATGCCTCTGAACAATATGCTATGAGTTGCTCATATATAGATTCTCCTCCTATTACAAAAATCTCCTCAGAGCTATACTTCTTCACTTCCTTAAACAGTGCGGTTAGAGAATTACATACTATCATTCCCTCGCAATTAGTAACGCGGCTTTTTGTTAATACAATATTAATTCGATCCTGAAGGGGTCTACCACCAGGTAGAGATTCAAAAGTAGCTCTTCCCATTACGACTACTTTTCCAATTGTTTTTTCTTTAAAGTATTTCATATCTGCTGGGATGATCTCCAGTAATTTTCCCTCGTAGCCAATAGCCCAATTTTGATCAACTGCTACAATTAATTTCATACAACCTCCAGAAAACATTCAATCTCATAAGAAAAGACTTGGCTTAGGCCAAGTCCTCAGACGCAGGCAGAAGCCTTAGTCGTTCTTACTTGGAATCAAGGAAGTGTTATACTTTCTGATTCCGTAAAATAAACAGTAATCCTTAGTTGGTATTACCCTTCTAAAGATTACTGTGGTGATAGTTACTTAATTTACAACGTTAATTGGTTTTCCTTGAAGAAATGCTGCCACGTTATCCGCCATGAGTTCAAGCAATCTCTGCCTAGATTCTAAACGTCTCCACCCTATATGAGGTGTCAGAATGACGTTATCCATGGAAAATAAGGGATTATTTAATTCTGGTGGTTCTGGATCCTGCACATCAAGAGCTGCACCGGCAATTTCCCCTTGCTCTAACGCTTCAATTAAATCCGTTTCTTTGATGATTGCCCCTCGGGACGTATTGATAATATAGGAAGTAGGCTTCATTAATTGTAATCGATCTTTATTAATAAGATGTTTGGTGTCAGGGGTAAGAGGACAATGAAGACTAACAAAATCACTTTGTTTCAGAAGTTCCTCAAGAGAAACATTTTGGATCTTGGGATTATCCCAAGGCTTCGGAGTGCGGTTGTAGACAAGAATATTCATTCCCAAAGCCAAGGCAATGTTCATTACTTCCCTACCAATGGCACCTGCACCAACAATTCCAAGGTTTTTTCCCTGTAGCTCGAAATGTGGATACTGCAAATGTTTTGTAAAATTATCAAAATTTTTCTTTTGGAGCATAATCTGCTGCTGAATCAAGGAAGAACTTAAATTCAATATAAAGGTAATTACCAACTGAGCGACAGCTTCTGTACTATAACTAGGAACGTTTAAGACAATGATCCCTTTTTCCTTGGCGGCTGCAATATCAATATTATTATAGCCAGTGCCTGCTTCACAGATGAGTTTTACAGAAGGAGGAAATTTTGAAATCAAATCCCTTCCTACGGGCAACTCCTTAGTAATTACAATATTTTGATCCTTCACCCGTTCTAGAATTTCTTCATTACTACTTGCATCGTATTTTGTAATCGTAGTGAGTTTCGCTAATGAAGAAAAATCAAGTTTGTTATCAAAATCCAATTTTGCTACATTCAGAAAGACTGTGTTCTTCATGGTTACCCCCTGTTTTTGGAATATTATAACTATAAGTATATTTATGCATTAGAAAACTGTCAACACTTATCAAGACCTTCAATACTTACTGTGCTGAAAACCATGCATTCCTTAATAAATTAATTCCATTCTTCATCTCTTCTGCCGGAATTTTAGAAAAGTATAATAATACTTGTGGTAATTTTTCAGGTGAGCGTTCCAAATAATAATCCTGGACAGGAGCTACACGACAACCTTTTTCAAGCGCTTTTTGTGCTAACATTTTCGCCGGTAATTCAGATTTCAAACTGAGTAGGATGTGAAGTCCAGATTCGTTCTCATTTACCTCTACCTTATCACCTAAAATCGCTTTAATTTCAGCCAAAAACAATCTTCTTTTTTCATGATACAGTTTGCGAAGGCGCCGTATTTGCCTTTCCAAGTGACCATCTGCCATATAATGAGCAAGGGCCAGCTGTTCAATTGTAGAAGCAGTTTGGTTGTATAAAGATGCTTTCTTTTGATAAATTTCTAAAAATTCTTCAGGTAATACCATATAACTAATGCGTATAGAAGGTGGAATTATCTTTGACAACGACCCTAAATATACAACCTTGCCTCTTTGATCGAGCCCCTTTAAGGCAGGTATCGGGCGACCAAAATAGCGAAACTCACTATCATAGTCATCTTCAATAATTATACCCATTTTTTCTTCCGCCCAATTTAACAACTGGCTTCTTTTCGCTATGGGCATAATATAGCCAGTAGGAAATTGGTGTGATGGACTTACATAAACAAGTTTTTCACCGCTACTAACTAGCTGTTCCATATCAATACCATCTTTTTGCATGGGTATTGGGGCAATTTGAAAGGAATGATCTGCAAAAATCCGTCTGCCATTTTTAAACCCTGGTTCTTCAAAAGCGATACTTGAATGTTCTAGTTGCAAAATGCTGCAAAGCACACTCAAGAGACTTTGTACACCTGCGCCGATTATAATTTGTTCTTTGTGAGCCTGTACGCCCCGTGATTTTTGAATATATTTTGCTATTTCTCTGCGCAATTCGTCTTCGCCTTTTATATCCCCATAACCAAAAAGACGCTCCTTCTGCAAAAAAGCTTTATTAATATATCCTTTCCATAAAGCAAAATTAAACCCCTCTTTATCCATATCGCCACTTGCAAAATCATAACAAATCTTATTGTGCTCTATATCTAGCTGATTATCCTGGCTTCGGATGGAAGGAGTCGGTGTTTTCAAAACAATTCCTTCAAATTTCTTCACAGTATATCTAGAACGATCATAATTCTCAATATAACCTTCACTCATAAGCTGTTGGTATGCTTTTTCAACCGTTATTTTGCTAATCGAGAGATCTTTTGCTAGCCCTCGTATGGACGGCATTTTTTCGCCTTCCTTTAGACGATTGCTTTCAATTGCCGCCTTAAAATGTTTATAAAGTTGTAAATATAAAGGGGTTTTGCTATTTGCATTAAGTATAATTAAATTCATAATTCCTCCAAGTCATGCCTATTATCAAAATAACCCTCTCCATAGATAATAAAAATTCTGCAACGTTTTTAAACTAACGTTGCAGTTTTTTTACTGCAATACTAAGCCGTCTTTTTCCTTGAAAGTTTGAATAGGACAAGTAAACCGAGTAGAATCAATACGCTACCCGTAAAAAGAAAAACAGGCTTAATCCCAAACCAAGAGCTAATAAATCCACCCAATATTGGCCCAACCATCGAGCCCATTTGATTTGCCGGTGTAGTAAGACCAAAAATACGTCCTTGAAAGGCCTTATCGGTAGAATTAACAGCAATGGTATTGATGGCAGGATACACACCGACTATAAATAAGCCAAAAATAAATTGTAAAACACTAAAGCTATATATACTACCAGCAAAAAATTGCCCCATATTAAATACACCAGCACCAATAAAAGCAAACACCAATATATTCAAGAATCCTCTTCGCTGACCAACCTTTCCCCATGACGGGGCGGCTATGGCACCGGCAATCCCTGCTAAGCTATAAACAATACCTGCCGTTAATGCAACTCCTTCCATATTCCCTTGGAGCTCTGCTACGTAGAGAGATATCAAAGGTTGAAGCATCATACTAACCATTTGTACACTAAACAAAAGTAGTAACATTTCTACTAATTTACGATTATGAAATGCCCGTTTTAGGTCGTCGGTAATACTCCCCTCACTTGGCGGATTATTATTTTCTGGTTCTGTTACCAACATACCTACACCAATCGTTCCCAAAAAGATAATCCCTGCTGCAATAACAAAGGATAAACGCATGCCAAAAAGATGGGATAACCCACCACCTGCCAACGGGCCTAAAATCCCACCAATTAATAATGCAGTTTGCATAAAACCTAAACTAAAGCCCATTTTATCCTTTGGCGTCGATGAAGCAACAATCGCCATAGACGCGGGAACAAAGCCATTTGCAAAACCTTGCAGAATTCTAACAACTAATAAGTCGATTGGATTTCTAACGAATGCACCTAAGAAATATACCACTGACAGACTAAAACCTGCCCGCATGATCATACGCCTTTTGCCCGTCTTATCTGCACATCGCCCCCAATAAGGTGCCATTAATCCGGCAACTAAAAAAGAAACAGAGAATATAACCCCAGACCACATATTCACTTCATTCTGACTTACCCCAATATCTAAAAGATATAGAGGCAAAAACGGAATCACCATTGTATAACTTGACCCCGATAACATAACTGCTATTGATAAAACCCACAGATTTCTACGCCAATTCAATAATAACGTCCCCCAAACCACTTTTATATAAAGAAGACTTGATTCAGATGGAGTTTTAACTCCGTCTGAATCTTAGTCGCACTTATCCAGGGACTTAGCCGCTCTTAACTCCCACTTATATAAGTGAGCCTTGGATTCGAAAATCCTTAGAGCGAACTTACTTCGAGTTTACAGACTGTTATCCTAACCAGAGGGCAGGATATTACAGGCTGTTAACGAGATGAAGATGGGAGTCTTAGAGCGGTTTAGTCATCGGATAAATTCTAATAAAGAGCTGCCTATTTTTTAAACTATATCACAAAGAAGATTGCGATTCCAGTGACCCATGCCCTTTTTTCTATTACTATAATCATTTGGGATTAAAATTACATGTTAATTTATTCTGAATTTAATGAATTTTCTATAAAAATACTTTATTATTAGAATTTATTATGATATACTGAAATTTTATGAATTTTTTCAATTATAAAGAAAATAACAGCAAATCTTATCTATTTGAACAAAATACGTCTTAATGTTGTCAGAGTGTTCTTGTAACGATTTGATAATTTTTATGGAAACAGATAAACTAGGAATTGCCTTATACATGTGAATTATCTAACGCATCTTCCCCGTTATCTTTTTATATCTATATTTTACATTAATGAATCGACAAACAAATAAAACTGTAAAGGAAGGATTGATATTATGGTTCTGAAACTTGGAGCATTTGCTTTCGTTTTTATCGCAGCTAGCTTATTTGTGTTAAACTTAGTTCATATGACCCATCTTATTTAATCTGATAATACGGCAAGGAAAATAGCGTACTATTATGAGGCATATGAAAAACCCAAACCAATTATGGTTTGGGTTTTTCTATCGCAATTTTTAGCAATAAAAGAGGTATTTTCTTATTTATAGTAAATAGTATCTACTAATGTCAATTAATTAAAAGGCCATTTTCAGTTGTATCAACATATAGAAATGAGGATTGTATATGAAATTAGTATCATGGAATGTAAATGGACTTAGAGCATGCCTTGGTAAGGGCTTTGAAGATTTCTTCAATACCATAAACGCTGATATTTTTTGTTTACAGGAAACAAAGATGCAGCCCGATCAAGCCCAATTAGACCTTCCTGGCTTTGAAAAGTACTGGAATAGTGCAATTAAAAAAGGTTACTCTGGAACGGCTGTATTCACACGTATCAAACCTCTGTCAGTAACCTATGGCATGAATCTAGAAGAGCATGACCAAGAAGGCCGCATCATCACAGTAGAATTTGAAGATTTTTTTCTCGTAAATGTTTATACACCAAATTCAAAACGAGAGCTTTTGCGTCTAGATTACCGTATGAAATGGGAAGATGACTTTCGGAGCTACCTTAAAGAGCTAGACAAGAAAAAACCTGTCATTGTCTGCGGTGACCTTAACGTTGCTCACGAAGAAATCGACATTAAGAATCCGAAATCCAATCGACGCAATGCTGGTTTTACCGATGAAGAAAGAGGCAAAATGACAACTCTTTTACAAGCTGGATTTACAGACAGCTTTAGATACTTACATCCAACTGAGAAGGATGCTTATACTTGGTGGTCCTACATGATGAAAGCAAGGGATCGTAATATTGGTTGGCGTATTGATTACTTTCTCCTTTCGGATCGGTTAAGGGATTCTATGAAAGCCGCTACAATTCATTGTGAAATCATGGGAAGTGATCATTGTCCTGTTGGGTTGGAGATATTTTAAAATTAAATTATAGGGAAATCATTATGATTTCCATCATAAGAAAAGACTTGGCTTGTGCCAAGTCCTCAGACGCAGGCAGAAGCCTTAGTCGTTCTTACTTGGAATCAAGAAAGTGTTATACTTTCTGATTCCGTAAATAAACTCCAGAAAAGTATTGCAAACTTTTCTGGAGTTTATTCTATTCGGTAGGCGTACCCGCCTTTTGAACCAAAATTCCTTTATTCCGTTAAAATAACGCTCTTTTCCCTTGTGGCGCTAATAGGTATAGCCAAGCTAATTAGTATCAACACTGCCCCGAGCATATAAGGAAGATCAATATGTATATCAAATAAAATACCTGCAGTTGCTGGGCCGATAATAATGCCTAAACTCGTATAGGCATTACTCATACCAGCAACAAATCCTTGTTCTTGCCCCGCCATTTTTGATAATAAAGTATTAATTGCCGGGCGCAAGATAGAGGTAACAGAAATGAAAAGAGTTGTAACAAGCAATATGTAGTAAAAATTTCCTGTCAATAACATCAGTACCAAAAATAGAGCAGATAAGAGTAGACTTACATTGATGACCTGTCTTTCGCCAAATTGACGCAATAACCAATCAATTAATACGCCCTGCATTAAAACGCCCATTAACGCACCTACCGTAAGCAAAATTGCTATATCTTTAGGCGTAAATCCATATTTAGCATCTACATATAAGCCAAAAACTACCTCAACATTCACTAATCCAAAGGTCAAAATAAAAATGAGCACCAAAAGACACAAATAGGGAGCTTTAAAGGACAACGCAATTTGCGTGAAAATATTCTCCCGTTTTTTCGGCGATTCTCTAGCATTTATTTGTTTTTCTCTGGATAAAGTTTCTGGCAGTACAAATATGGCTGCCCCCATAGAGAAGGCAGATGCAGCAGCTGCTACATAAAAAGGAAAATGTATATCATAATCTGCTAGAAATCCGCCAATACCAGGTCCGATAACAATACCGAAGGACATGGCGGCCCCCATCCATCCAAGGCCTTTGCCACGGCTCTCCTCCGTAGTAATATCGGCTACATAAGCCGTGATAGCTGGAGTTGTAAAAGCAATTCCCATGCCCCCTATTAATCTAGAAATATAGAGCATCCAAAGATCATTTGCAAAACCGAAAATATATTGAGACACACTAAACATGGCAATACCAAGAACAAGGATTATTTTCCGTCCATATTGATCACACCATTCACCTGCAATTGGCGAAAATATAAGTTGGCTTAATCCCATAGCAGAGACTAAATAACCAAGGGTAGCACCACTTACCCCAAAGTCTTGCATAAACTTCGGCAATACAGGAATAATCAGGCCAACCCCAAGTTGAACAATAAACATGTTCACAATTAAAATCATCATAGGTACATTTCGACTGCTTAATTTATTCATATAGTAAAAAATCCCACTTTCGTATCGTTGAATATCATAGGGTCAATACTCTATTAATAGTTTATATAATAGAGAAATAGAGATAATCATTATCGCTGTATAGTATACAATACTCTGTTTCATTATACAATTGCCTCTTATTTTAAATAATTTAAAAACATCCACATCCCTAAATAGATGAATAAATAGTAAACCTGCCCCCTTAATCATAAGCAATTACCTCTCACCAAGGAAAAAATAGAATAATAATTAATATGAATTAAATGTATTGACTTACAATTTTAAAAGGTCTATAATCTAATTGATTATGATTATCATCGTCAATTAATGTTATAAGGTTCCGATTCTGACTGTTGTCAGTCAATTTCATCAAGTACGTTGGAATCAAACTTGATGATTGCTTCTGAAATTATATTTTTTGTTTTCGTCTAAAAATTTTTTTATTGATCTAGCTACTAGATGATTCCAGGTAACTAGTGTGAGATTGAAACGTGAAAGGAGCTATGCTGTTAGGAATAACAAGATAAGAATGCCAATTGACTGACTGTTGTCAGTCAATTGATGGTTGTGCAAGTGCTACCGCCCTATTTCCTACATAAGTTGAATTTTTTATTTCTCATTATCTAAGCCAATTCATATCCCCTATAAATTTAGATTCTATTTACCGGAAAATGAGAGGAGATTATTATGAACAAAAAACAACGAAAATTATTATGCTCACTGATTGGTGGGACTTTATTATGCAGTATTTCAGGAATAGCCTCAGCCGAGGAAAATTTTAATTTTGATGAATATGTAGTAACTGCCAACCGCATGCCCGTAAAAATGTCAGAGGTTGCAGCCAATGTCACCGTCATCACCCAGGAAGAAATTGAAAAAGGCGGCTTCACTAGCGTGCCTGATATACTAAGCAAAAGTAATGTTGACCTACGAACAAATGGCAATAATACCGTCCCCGTTCTCAATGGAGATGATCGTGTATTAATCCTAGTAGATGGTCGCAGAATGAATTGGGATCACCTTGTTATAAGTGGAAACAGCCATGCTGGAGTAAATCTCGATGTCTTACCCGTAAAGAATATTGAGCGTATTGAAATTGTCCGTGGCCCTGCTTCTTCTTTATATGGTAGTGACGCTGTCGGAGGCATTATTAATATCATTACTCGCAAAGCAAAAACCGCCAGTACTTCAATTTCATCCGAATTTGGCAGTTGGGGCTTACGCCACTATAGCCTGACTACCGAAGGCAAAGAAAATGGATTTGGTTATCTGATTACAGCAGAAAAGAAAAAACGGAATAATTTTGAATATAAGAATGCCAAAACCGGTAAAACGGAGACTAGTCGGGATAGTCAGGTTGATCAAGAATATATGACGATGAAGTTAGATAAAGAACTCAGCAATGGAAATTCTCTTTCTCTAGATGTAGAACATGGAGATGATGAATCTGGCTTTGGTAATCCAAATGGAAACCCTCTTTTCCAATACCCAGGTGGTTACCGTAAGATAGTAGATAATAACGTTGCACTAACTTACCATTATGGGCAGTACAAGGGAGCTGAAAATTTCTTCCGTGTATATCGCAACACATCCGAACAAGAATATTTTAAGTCCTTAAACTCCGTCGCTAATCTTTATGCTAACGGCTTTAATTGGCAAGAAAACTGGCAACTTAGCAAAGGTCATACTCTAACTGGTGGTGTAGATTGGCGTGAAGAACATATCGATGACAAAGCATCCATTAATAAAGGCTATACAAATAAAGCACTCTTCCTAGAAAATCGTTGGCTATTAGCGAATAACTGGTCGGTGACCGCCGGGACGCGCTATGACGATCATAGTATCGTTGGCGATAATTATAGCTCACGTATTACGGTAAATCGAGAACTAAACCCTACTACTAATGTCTATGCTTCGTGGGGACAATATGTAAAAAATCCTACAATCGCAGAACTTTTTAGCAATACCCAATACTGGATTGGCAATCCAAATCTTAAACCGGAAGAAGGAACTACAACTACTCTAGGTGTCAATACCAAACTAGGAGATGGGACAAAACTGCAAGCCAGTATTTACAGCAGTCGCCTCAAAAATGCTCTAGAATGGAAAGGTTTTTGGCCTCTACCTGATCCTGGCTACTACTATAATGTTAGTAATGAAAAAAGACAAGGACTGGACCTAAATCTGACGCGTCAATTATCACCTCAATGGAACGTAGGAGTCGGTTACACTTACTCTAAGACTGAAATTAAGGACAGTACATCAACCGATTTTGTGAACTATGACCGTAATAGTCAACCAAATGGTTATCGTTTGAATGTACAGTACGATCAAGATAAGTGGGATGCCAGTCTTACACTACGGAGTGCAACAGGCCGCAGTTTGAAAGAGTATACATCTAAATCCTATGTAACTCTTGATCTGATAGCCAACTATAAAATCACTCCTGAAACCCGTGTTTACCTCAAAGGCTATAACTTAACGAATAGGGCTTATGAGTTAAGCTCTTCCAATGGCTACGGTGATCCTGGGACCTATCCAATGCCAGGACGAAACTTCTACCTGGGTGTAGAACACCGCATGTAATCTAAGTAGACACAAGAGGTGGCAATCCAAGAACCACCTTGCCTAATAAAAGATGTACTGCTAGCTTATTGCAAGTTGGCAGTACATCACCATTTTCATCCATTCAATAAAAACTAAAGGAGATATCAATCATGGAATTTTTATCACAATGTCTAAGTCTATTTCACAAGGGTGGTCCCGTTATGTACCTCCTTGTAGTATGTTCATTTGCTGTAATCACCATTGCAATGGAGCGTTTTTTATATTATAAGAGTGTCTCTACGGATACCCAAACCTTTCTTACCAAACTGCAACCTTTACTGGAACGGCAACGCACTACGGAAGCAATACAATTATGCGAAAAGATGCCAAAAGTAGTGAGCCAAGTAGCATTAGAAGGATTAAAAGCATTTCAACGAGGCAGTAATGTAGAAAATGCGTTAGAAAGCGCAGCGCAATTATCTGCTGCAAGATTGCGAGAATCTTTGAATTTTCTTAGTGCCATCGTTACTCTCTCCCCCCTATTTGGACTATTAGGTACGGTAATTGGTATGATCAATTCCTTTAGCGTATTTAATTTGCAGGCAGGTCAACCTATGGCAATTACTGGTGGTGTAGGCGAAGCATTGATTGCGACTGCTACAGGTTTAATTGTTGCCGTTATGGCGTTACTTGCTCATACTTACTTTTGTCATCGTTTGGATAAGTTTGTTACTGACATGGAACAGGTGTGCGCAACAACCATTAATTACTTATTAGCTAAAAAAACAGTGCGGAGAGAAAATCATGAAATTGCGTAGTTTACGGGTAGAAAATCAACCAGAATTGATGATTATCCCTATGATTGATATTATTTTCTTTCTCCTAGTTTTCTTTATGATTAGCACCTTATCTATGGTAGAGCAACATACCATTCCTGTGAATTTACCCCAGGCTTCAGCAGTTAAGCAAGAGATCCCCAGAACTGTCAACGTCACGGTAATGCAAAATGGGCAAATCCTATTTGATCAAGAAGAAATTCCACTGCCTCTACTTGCAAAACGGGTTGGCATAGAATTACTGAAACAACCAGACAACGTCTTCGTACTGCGCGCAGATAAACAAGTAGAATACGGCAAGGTGATTACTGTATTAGATGAATTAAAGCAAGCAGGTGCCCATAAAGTGTCTGTGGCTACAGAACAGAAAGGAAGGTAGAAAATGGCATATCATCTACGCTGGCGAAGAGCCGTCATAGTCTCTTTTTTCTGCCATATTTTCTTTTTTGCAGGTGCCGGTTATTTATCAGCCCAATTGTTAGCTACACCATTACCTCCAGAACAATATGTAGAATTAGAGTTAATGAATGAATCTCAAGAAACTGCTAGGGATTCTGTTATAACAAATAGGTCAATAGCGCCTACGCCTTTGTCGCCTTCGAATCCGTCCCTTGCTAAAACGGAACAGCCGGCCTCCACACCAACTCCTAGCGTATCTACGTCTGCTTTGTCTATGGTGACAACGGATGCCTCTCCCCTCGGCAATACTAGCGGTAGTGAAGAAGCAACTGGTTCCTCTGAAGCCACTACTCCTAGTAGCAGTAGTGGTCCCAGTTCAGGTAGTAAAGGAAAATCAGGAGGCATTATCCCGCCCAGCATTTTAAGTAAGGCAGATCCATCTTATCCTCAATCGGCACGGCAAGGAGGCCTAGAAGGTACCGTTGTTCTTAAGGTACAAATTTTAGAGACTGGCCGTGCAGGCAATATCTCCATCTCTCGTTCCTCGGGACATGAAATTCTAGATGATGCGGCTATAGCAGCTTTAAGAGAGTGGCGTTTTGCTCCCGCCAAAGATCGTGATAGCGGCCTTGCTATATCATGTTATACGACTTTACCAATTTCTTTCCGTTTACATTGATGGCTAAATCGTACCTTTTTTATATAGGGGCACCCCTTAAAATGAGTATTGAGAACTTTTTTCCCAATAGTCATCTTAAGGGGTGCTAGATTTACAAACAAAAAAATATGTAGGAGATTCACATTTACATGACGCAATTAAAACCACGACAACCCCTTCAATATGAAACCATTGTCAAAAAAAGAAGAAATTTTATACTATTAATGATAACCCTAAGTGCCGCCACTTTACTTTCCATCTTACTGGCAGTTTCTTTAGGAACGGTACAAATTGCCCCAGAAGAATCCTATCGCATCCTACTATATAAAATGTTTAACTATAATGTAGGCGATTTTATCAGTCAAGTATCTCCCTCTCATATGGATATCATATGGCAGATTCGTTTACCCCGGGTTTTAATGTCTGTTATTCTTGGTGCTGGTTTGGCCATGTGTGGCACAGTAATGCAAGCTACTGTTCAAAACCCTTTGGCCGAGCCTTCTATCTTAGGTATTTCCGCTGGCGCTGCCTTAGGTGCTACTTTTTCCATTTTAATTGGCGGTACCTCAGAAATATTCTTTGGTTTTGGCACGGCATTTTGGGCTTTTTTAGGCGCATTGGGTGCTTCCTTCTTTGTTTTGGTATTATCGGGTATCGGCAGTCAAATGTCTACGGTCAAAATGGTCTTATCCGGTGCCATTGCCAGTGCTTTATTTATAGCCCTCTCCAACTTTATTATTTACATGTCGAGCAATGCAGAAGGTATGCGTACCGTCACTTTTTGGACGATGGGCTCACTTGCTGCTGCCAAATGGGATAATCTGGCCTTGCCAGCCATAGGTGTTGGTCTTTGCTGTTTATTTTTTCTTTTTCAATCTCGTATGCTCAATACCTTGCTCCTTGGCGAGGAAGCTGCGATTACCTTAGGAGTTAATTTAGTAAAAATCCGCCGAATTTATTTATTGCTTACAGCCTTAACCACTGGGCTCATCGTTTCTACTTGTGGTATCTTCGGTTTTGTTGGATTAGTCATTCCCCATATAGTCCGGGGCTTGGTAGGACCGGATCACAGACGTTTAATGCCCGGTACCATCCTGGTTGGAGGCATTTTTCTGACTTGGGCTGATGTATTGGCCCGCGTCCTCTTAAAAAGTGGCGAATTGCCCATCGGTATTATCACATCCCTAATTGGCGCGCCTTTTTTTATGTATATTCTTTTTAAACATTCTTTTGATTTTGGAAGTAAGTAGGAGGTACATGATGGATCTAGCACTAAACAATATCAATATAGAACTTGGTGATAAACAGATTATCCAAGATGTCTCTATGTCTGTGGAAAGAGGCGAGTTTGTCGGGATTATCGGACCTAACGGCAGCGGCAAGTCAACCTTATTGCGCACCATTTATCGAATCATAGAACCGACTAATGGCACTATCCTTTTTGATGGACAGAATCTCAAAAACGTAAAATTATCGGAATCGGCAAAAAAAATGGGGGTCGTAGGACAATTTAATAGTATGAGTTTTGACTTTACCGTTTTTGAAATGGTCATGATGGGACGCACTCCCCACAAAAGCTTACTTGGTGCGGATAAACCGGAAGATTATGAAATTGCTCTAGAAGCCATTCGAAAAGTGGGTATGGAAAACCAAGTAAACCGCAATTTTTCAACCTTGTCCGGTGGGGAGAAACAACGTATTATACTTGCCCGCGCCTTGGCTCAACAACCAAAACTACTGGTATTGGATGAACCAACGAATCACCTCGATATTAAGTATCAATTACAGATTCTTTCTATTGTAAAGTCATTAGGCATTGGCGTCTTAGCTGCCTTACATGACCTTAGTCTCGCAGCAATGTACTGTAGTAAATTGTATGTAATGAAAGATGGACAACTAATAACAAGCGGGGCACCTAACAAAATCCTTACACCAAAGCTTGTCCGTGAAGTATATGAAATAGAATGTGATATCAAAGAAAATCCTGATACTGGCTATTTAGCAATCACTTACTATCCTGATTGCCAGTTTGTCTCTTCGCTGTAAGGAGATTTATCATGAAAAAAATCAAAGGTAACCTACTCCTTGTCTTTCTATGGTTGCTCCTAGCATTGTCCCTTGCTGCTTGCAGTCCGCTAAAGACAACTCCCCCTCCTGCATCACAACCGACAGCTGCCCAATCAAATGGCTCTTACTATCCCCTTACGATTGCCAATTATGATACAAATGAAAAGGAAGTTTCCTATACCTATAAAAAAGCACCAGAAAGAGTCATCATTACCCATCCTGGTGCAACGGAGCTTATGTTAGAACTAGGTCTAGAAGATCATATACTATCAACTGTAGCCCCATATGGAGCGACCTTAGATCGTTTAGCTGCAAAGTATGCTAAACTTAATATTCTCAAGGCCCAATACGACCCATCCCAAGAGGAACTAGTCGAAATGCAGCCCGACATGCTTATTGGTTGGGCCCATCAATTTACTTCTCACGGCTTAGGTGAGGTAAAAACTTGGCAAAACAGAGACGTTGCCACCTTTATCTTGCAAAGTACGTTAACTAAAACCAAGCCTACACTAGAAAATACAGTTTATGCCTCTATTTCCGATCTTGGCAGCATCTTTAATATACAAATGAAAGCAGATGAATATATCGGGCAAGCAAAAATGCGTGTAGCCAGTGTAGAGAAATCTGTCAAAGATATCAAGCAGAAGAAAACAGTCCTCGTATTACAAGATCACCTGAATGGTACTTTCTCTTTGTATGACAATCACTATCTGATTAGCCATATGATTACTCTTGCTGGTGGTATAAACCTCTGTCAAGATCCGGCTTCCTTTGTCGGAGCAGAAAAGGTTTTGGGCTTTGATCCTGATTTTATTTTAGTGGTCTCCTCCAGTAGAGAGGATAGTACAAAAGATATGACGGATAAAGAAGCTATAGAAAGTCTGCAAAAAATCAAAGAACTACAGAGTATGAGAGCCATTCGAACAGGAAGTATCATCAACTTACCCTTCTTCACTGTTAACAACGGTGGAGTACGTACCATTGATGCGATAGAAAAAATCGCAAAATCATTGTATCCTAACCACTTCCACTAATTTTCCTTCACCATACTAAAACATCCAACTATTGACAACAACGAAAATCTTATTTACAATACTACTGACTTGTGTCAGTTAGGTAAAAGTGAGGTGCTCTATATTTCTAGAATTACAAAAGATCCAGAGATTCGCCAGGCTGAACTGCTAGATGCAGCACAAGAACTATTTATTTTGACAGGATATCAACAAACTACGGTAAGTGCTATCGTGAAGAAAGTGGGTGTAGCCCAGGGAACTTTTTATTACTATTTTGCTTCAAAAGAGGCCATCTTAGAAGCAATCTTTGCTCGTCACGTAGCCAATATGGTGGCCGAAGTCCAGTCCTTTTACTTAGAAGATGATACAGTTTTGGCAAAGTTACAATTATTTTTTAATCTTTTTTACAAGCTATGCTATTATGATGAGCCTGGCTTGATTGGTAAAATACTGTATAAGGAAAAACAAGGGGAATTGATCAACAAACTATGGCGGCAAATGCTAATCATTACTACCCCCCTTTTACGGCGCATTCTAGAACAAGGTAATCAGGAAGGGCTGACCCATGTTGTACATATGGAAGAAACCTTTTCTTTTTTCGCGGGTATTATGGGTTCCTTATTAGAAGCCACTTCTCCCTCGGAATTTGGTCATGAAGCGGATCCGATCGTCGTGAAAAACAAATTGAAAATTGCTGGCAAGCTGATAGAAACTTTATTGGGTGCACCTCTTAATAGTATCCACTTGGAATTCCCTCTCCCATAACATCTCTCTCTGAGCACTTCTATCATGATCTTCTTTAGTAAGAAAAACCTTAACACGCCTTGTGCATATTGAGAAAAAGCATTTTAAACACGAAGACATGAAGAATATGAAGGACACGAAATATATAAATTCCTTTGGGGACTTGGGGGATAACGAATTTTTGAACCACAAAGACACAGAGAGCACAAAGAAAACATTGGATACGAAGGGCGTAAAGGATTTGAACCGCAGAGGTGCAGAGGACACAGAGAAAATAGATAGAGTTATAAAATCCCACTCAGCGTTCTCTGCGCCTCTGTGGTTCATCATTTTTCTCATCCTTTTTAACAAAATCATTTACTTTCTATCATAACAAAAGAGACCTGACTCATACGAGTTCAGGTCTTTTTGTTTATTGAGTACAATAATAGGTCAAAATGCGAGAATCCTAGCTGGATTTTCTATAATGATTTTATGGATGTCATTGTCTGAGACACCGCATTTTTTCAATGCAGGAATTACAAAGTCGGTAAGGCGTCGATACCCTTCTCCCCCACCCCTGCGGGTAGCTAACTTCGTAAACACATCATTTCCGATGACTAATTGTCCTGCGTAACCATCCTGAATCAGCGCTACCATTCCAGCTAATGTGTACCAATCCGGATAATGGGCAAAACCTAAAGGCTCATTATCTGCCTCAAACCCTAGAGGGGTAAAAGAAAGAATGAAACCACTAGCAAGTAATTCTCTAAGTAGGCTAATATCAAAGGGCACATAGCCCGGGTTAGTTACCAACTCTTTAATGGACAAAGCGCCCATCAAGAACTGAACGTGACATAAAATAGTCCTTTCTGGAATACAACCTCCTCGGTAAAGAGGTGGTAACACATGATCCCGCACTTCATCGGGCATTACATCCGCACCTAGATGAACCTGTAATGATAGGCCTGTTTCCTTGGAAACGAAGGCTGCTGCCGACAAATAGATATCCAGCTGTTTAGTAGGTTTTTCGTAGGCAGCTTTAATATGACCAGGCAAAATCCCTGTATCGCCAATGCCTTGGGTGATTTCCTGTCGTAAAAATCCAACATACTGCTCGAAAGCCATATCTCGGTAAATGAATGGCCAAGTATCTTCTGCATATAAACCTGTAGAAGCCACAATGTGAACTCCGGTACGCTCTGCTATACGCCTAATAGCAATCAGATCATCAGGTGAACTTCGAATGCCAGGGGCACTCACCTCAAGAATTGAGTCACCACCACTCGCTTTAAAATCGGCCACTTCCGCTGCCATTATCATCTCATCGTCTAGTAACATATTATCTAAGGATAGTACGATGTCATGCCTTAGAGCCGAACGATTCTCTAGTGTTAACTTATCTTCTGCTCTTATGCTGTGACGACTTGGAACAAAACAACTCTTCCTAGTTCGATGGCGAAACATGGAACAGTCTGAAAGAACATGTTCATGCATAGAAGTGAGTCCAAGCTCCTCGGGTGTAATCGGTCCGCAAACCGTCATAATCTTAGGCAGCATATTATCTGTCCTTTCTTATAAAGATTTAGCCTGCCTTTAAGAATGTTTGCCTAATCGCCTTTTATCTTCTATAGAGACAGCTATCTCGGATAATATATGCCTAAAGAAATCCGATAGGAACGCTTTGAACTTTTTAATGATTAGATGGGTATCCGAGTAGGAAAATGGTAATAGTAACGGATAGAGATCTATTACTTAAGAGGTCAAAGTATTGTATCGAAAATGCTTATCGGGGTGATTGAATTGGATTTTTCCCTTGGTTGGAAAACCATAGTTACTATAATTTATGGAACACTAATTCTGCGTATTGCTGGTCGTAAATCATTATCACAAATGACAGTGGCCCAAACTGTTGTTATGTTGGCGGTTGGTACGGTTTTGATTGAGCCCCTTGTCGGAGGAGTTGAGCTCATTGACACTTTTACATTAGTTGCAATTTCCGTGGCAACCCTTATAGCAATTGAGTATTCCGAGATTAAGTTTCCTATTGTAAGAAAACTTTTTACCGGAGAACCTGTGGTACTTATTGAAAATGGTGAAGTGAAAAGAGAAAACTTAAAACGAGTTCGCATGACAATTCAACAATTAGAGATGGAGCTTCGACAAGCAAGTATTGCTAAAATTGCCGATATAAAGTGGGCGACAATTGAGGCGAATGGACAGTTTGGTTTTTTACTAAGGGACGAATTGCAAGCCATCGGAGGGTGTGAGTATCAAGAATTACTCCATCGCCTCGAAGCCATAGAAAAACATCTAGCAGGTAATAAGGGGCAAGAATCACACATCCATTGTCAGACATCTTTTGGAAAAGAAATTAAAGACCCCCTTTCCCATGAGGATGTTTTTAAAAAAGTAGCACTTACAAATAAGAAATAGGCTCTGGATTAAATAATCAGAGCCTACCCAAAAAATTCTCCCAGCATTAACTTTTTAGTATTAAATAGATGCCATTACTCAGCTCTGCTACATCCCCCTTAACAGCCTTTGCAATGTCACTTGTCACCCTTTTCTGTTCCTCCTCATCCTTCGCCTCCACTAAAAATGCCTCACCTGATCCTGGAACTTTATGATGGCTAAGGGTAACGGCTGCAACAATGGAAGCCGTCTGCCTCTGTGCACTTTCATTTGACATAACTCAATCCTCCGTTACCTTTGATCGTAAAACGGCATGACTCTTTTTTACTGACTCCAATAATGGAGTGTTCTTAATCACTTTAAGTAATTTATCATTATCTTTGACAATTGGTACAAATAAAAGAATCACTTTTCCTGTTTCATAATCTTTTCTCGTGAAATTATATCTTTTAGCCCCTAATGTTCGCGTAGCCTCAAACAATATTGCCTGCCTTTGTCCAAAATTATGAAGAGCAATGGTGGCATGTTTTTGATTTGCTTCAATGACAACGGCCACGCCTTCCTCAGATATCATCTTCTGAGCAATTTCTGTACCTGCAAGATTTGTGACAAAAATACCTTCTACTGAAATCACAGACCCTTCTACCTTTATTTCGGCGAAACGAACCGAAGCCACATCCCCTACACTATTCCCTTTGGAAAATCTACTGATCAACTGATATACAATGCTCCCTACAACAATACCGACAAGCACCTGCCATATGATAGGTACATGATAAGTTGCAACTATTTCCATGGAAGCAGCTGAGACTAATGAAACAACTAGCGCAAAGTAATTTCTTGCCTCAAAAGTCTTGGAGATTCCATCAATATAAGCATCCCCTCTAGGCGTATATTCCGTTTGCTCTAGGCTTTTCAAGCTTTCTCTTTCAGTCTTTCTCACATCACGAAAATGTTGAACTGCCAACGCGAGGAAGGTAACTGCAGTATAGTTATTCGATTTGATTGCAGGAATAGCAACTGCTCCAATTGCTGCCGCAATAAATGCCAATACTATGTGAATGAGATATCCATTTGGATAGGAAGGATATTGCTTATAATCAACCTTTAGTGCCAGTATTCTTGCCATTGTTCCCATCGCTGCAGCTATAATGATTAACCATAAATCTTCTGTAGATATAATCGCTGGTCCGCGTCCATCCATCTGTTGCCTCACCTTCCTTTATACGAATATATCTTAGAGTCCCTAAAGGATTAAGGCTCTAGATGTCCATTAGCTAGTATCCCTTTAAAATCAAAAAACAATCATCAAATTTGTTTTCCATACTAAAAAACGAAAAGCTTTACCAACTGTTACTTGGTAGAGCTTTTCGTTAATGCGATTTCATAAAGAGCAGGTAGCAACAAATGACTCTTTGAATATATTATAATAAAGAAATAATCGTAAAGGCTATAACGCAGCCTTTCTCGATTGAATGATGTTCGTTCCTACTTCCCCTCAGCTACACTCAAATTAGATGGCATACTTTAATTTTTTAAAAATATGCTTTAACTTATATAAACATCCATTACCTTTGCCACATAATCATCTCTTCCCGATAACGCCAAAACCACAATATCAGTTTCTCCTTCACCGGATATTTTAGCGTTATAGCCCCTTGCGCCCTTCTTATCGAGACTATGCTCCCTCGTAACCATAATCTCACTTTTACTAGCAACTTTGTAATCAGTAAGAATCTTTCTAACCCGATCCTTAACATCCCCCGTGGGACATTCAAGTGCCTTTATCCTTTCAATTGCTTGCTCAATTGTCGCCATGTTTTCCCCCCTAACGTCTTAGTATTTATTATTATCTCCCTATAACATCCTTTCATTCCCTTAGTAAAGATTATTTACATGTAATTTATGAGTATACTATTACTAAGAGCACGCAAGATCGCCATATAATGTATAGAAAGAAGATGAAAATATCGTAATGAGAAAACTCTTACATTCGTGGAGTATCGAAGCACGTGCCTTCGAAATCCCCTTTACTCCCTTTTCACATAATTTTTGGGTATTAACTGACAATAACCATATTATCCTTGATCAACTTCACGGCCTGGCAGTTGACCCAGAAACAGGAGAAAGCAGAGCAATCGGGAATTCCCATGACCTATTACTGGCAATCCAAGATGCGACCATTGTTTGGTCATTGCAACCAAACCAACCAACAGTAGTTTGCGCTACCGCCTCTGAAGCTGCGATCAGACAAAGATGGCAAGCAGCCATAAATGCAATACCTGCAATCAATGCATTACAGTTACATTATCCAAATTGGTGGCAACATTTCCATAAAAAAAATAGTAATTCTGTCTTTAATACCCTTGGTCAAATCTTAGGAATTCCCTTACCTGTTACCGTACTCCCTACATGGGCTCCAGGAATCAAACTTATTATTTCAGAGGATATCATCAATCAATTCCGTTATAAAGAGTAAATTGATAAAACACCAGGAGCCACTTACAAAGCTATTGAAACTCAAGGGGACGGTTCTATTGAGTTTCTCTAACCCAGCGAAACCGTCCCTTCAATTACCAAATAAATTAAAAAACTTCTTGTGGATATCTATTTGATATCCACAAGAAGTTTTATTCTATCATTATAAAGAAGACTTGATTCAGATGGAGTTTTAACTCCATCTGAATCTTAGCCCTTCTTATCCAGGGACTTAGCCGCTCTTAACTCCCACTTATATAAGTGAGCCTTGGATTCGAAGATCCTTAGAGCGAACTTACTTCGAGTTTTACAGACTGTTATCCTAACCAGAGGGCAGGATATTACAGGCTGTTAACGAGATGAAGATGGAGTCTTGGAGCGGTTTAGTCATCGGATAAACTACTCTAATGATTCAATGACTGGTGATGTAAAGGTAATTGGATTTTCAACAACTTCTGTAGGTAACCCCATTGTATTTAACAGGTCAATAAAAGGTCTTGGATCCAATTCTTCAACATTCACCATATGGTTTACATCCCATTCACCACGGGCTACCAAAATTGCTGCCGCTACTGGTGGTACACCTGCGGTATAACTAATTGCTTGGGACTCTACTTCCTCGTAGCATTCAGCATGATCACAAGTATTATAGATGAAGATTTCTCTTTTTTGATTATCCTTTGTACCTTTGATAAAATTACCGATACAAGTTTTACCAGTATAGCCAGGTGCTAGGGAGGATGGATCTGGTAATAAGGCCTTTAATACCTTAAGGGGTGCAATCTCTACACCCTCTGCTATTTCTACTGGTTTTTCAGAGGTAAGTCCAATATTAGTCAAAACAGAAAATACATTCAAATAATGTTCGCCAAATCCCATCCAAAAGCGAATCGAATTAGCATCGATATTTTTAGACAAAGAATGTAATTCATCATGTCCAGTTAGGTATACTGGACATTCTCCTACTACGGGAAAATCATAGTCTACTTTTATAGAGTGAACATCTTGCAACACCCATTTCCGTTCAATCCATGTCCATACTTTCTTAAACTCCCGAAAGTTAATCTCAGGGTCAAAATTAGTAGCAAAATACTTACCATGACTGCCAGCATTTACATCTAATATATCAATGGTGTCGATGGTGTCGAAATATTCCTTTTGCGCCAAAGCACACCATGCATTTACTACGCCAGGATCAAAACCAATACCTAAAATTGCAGTAATTCCTTTTTCAGCACAACGTTCTTTGCGTTTCCATTCATGATTGGCATACCAAGGTGGATTTTCGCAAACTTTATCTGGATCCTCATGGATTGCTGTATCCATATATACTACGCCAGCTTCTATGCAAGCTTCCAAAACGGACATGTTGATATAGGATTGCCCCACATTGATGACAATCTCGGACTTAGTTTCTTTGATTAAAGTTACTAAAGACGGAATATCCATCGCATCCACTTCTCGTGAATATAGTTTCTTGGTCACATCTTTTAAGCTATTTTTGCGCAATATGCTTTCAATTATTGCCTCACATTTTTGCTGGGTCCGAGAAGCTATGCATATATCTCCCAAGACATCGTTGTTCATCGCGCATTTATGAGCAACTACATGAGCCACTCCCCCAGCACCTACAATTAAAACATTTTTTTTCATTTTTGCCTCCCTTACTTGTCAAAAAAAATTTTATGATAAACTATTAATGAAATCTGTATAAGTAAATTTACGGATAACCTCTACTTTTCCATCCAATCTACGTACAGCAATGGATGGCATCTGAAGACCATTAAACCAATTCTTCTTGACCATCGTATATCCTGCCGTGTCAGCAAATCGAATTTCACTACCGATTTTTAATTTTTCCTTAAAGTGATAGGTGCCAAAAACGTCTCCTGCTAAACAAGATCGTCCAGCTATCATATATTTATGATTTCCCATATCACTCTCTTCTATTTTGGCTGATAATCGATATATCAACAAATCTAACATATGACCTTCGACTGAAGCATCAACAATGGCAATATCCATTTCGTTATGCACCACATCGACCACACTAGTGACCAGTTCAGCGCAGCCAGTAATTGCGCTTTCTCCTGGTTCTAAATATACTTGAACATTAAACTTAGCAGCAAAGTCCGCCAACTTTTGGCTAAACTTTTCTACAGGATAGCCTTCTTTGGTGAAATATAATCCACCTCCAAGGCTTACCCATTCTAGTTGTTTGAGCATATCACCATAATTGTCACCGATGGCATCAAGTTGCTGAGAAAAGGCATCAAAATCATCATTTTCGCAATTATAATGAAACATCAAACCACTAAGACGTGATATTTGTTTTTTGAGTTCATCCTTGTCTACTACTCCTAGACGCGAATTTTTACGTGCTGGATCAGCTAGATCAAAATGTGAGTGGCTAATGCCTGGATTGACACGTAAACCAAGTTTTGCTTTTTTGGCAGCATCGTAATATGTGTCTAATTGTGAAACTGAATTAAAAATGATTTTATCAGCAAATTGGGTTACGGCCAAGATATCCTCTTCTGAATAACCTACACAATAAGCATGGGTTTCTTTACCAAACTTTTCAAACCCAAGGCGTGCTTCAAAAAGAGAGCTAGAGGTGGTGCCATCCATATACTCTTGCATTAGGTCGAATACAGACCAAGTTGAAAAACACTTCAGTGCTAATACTGACTTAGCTCCGGAAAGCTGGCGCACCTTCTGAATGATCTCTAAGTTGCGCAACATTTTTTTCTCATCAATAAGATAATAGGGAGTGGCTATTTTCATTTTGTAAAGCTCCTCTTTGTGAATGTGATGTACCAGAAGTAAATACTCTGACCTTGATTATAATCTATATAAACTACCTCAATCCAAATACTGTGACAAGAATAAATAAAATAAATGCAATAGATTATTATTGTAAGATTGAGGTAGGCCAATATTCGTTTATTATATTATTTACCCGTTATAAGGCTTGATTTCAGACTGCTTTTTTATGCTTTAAAATTTCTACGAAACTAATAATAGCAAAATAGATTCCATTTGTCGATTGTTCTTTACAAACAATCGAATTTTTTAATAAAAAGTCTTTCTAGCTAGAATAATGTCATTCTAACCACACGAAAAAGATCTACAAGCTGAATCATGCTCGCAGACCGTTCATCCACCTTCATGCTGCAAAAAAATCCTAGTAATCTAGCTTTATTAATGGTTGTTAGATTTCGTACTTTTATCTACTTGATTAGCTAAACGGCTGTCGCTAGATTTCAATTTCTTCTTTGTTTTATCTATCTTTTTATCAATTCACTAGTAACACTAATCGTGCCGCAAAAAAATATTACTCCTAATGTAATCCATTTGAAAAGTTTTGGACTTACCTTTGCAAAAGCCTTTTCCCCTACCCATACACCTAATAAGACTCCCGGAATTGCATACAAACCTTGCCTTAGCACCCCTAGCTCCATTGTCTCCATAAAATACATTACAAGTAAAGTAGCAATATTACCAAGGCAAAAGTAGCGAACTAGATTGGCACGAAAAGCTTCTTTGTCTTGTTGTTGATTCATCAAAAACAAGGCCACGGGTGGTCCGCTTAAGCTGGTTGCGCCCCCCATAAAACCACTTACTATACCAACCAAAACTGTCGCCAGCTTCTCACGCTTAATTGTCATTACATAATTCGAGGCCATAAAAAATGATACCAATAAAATCAACATCCCAATGCAGAGCTTTAGATTCGAAGGATCTACTACTTTCAATATATATACTCCAGGTACAATACCAATTAAGCTGGCTATGAACATGGGCCATATGACTTTGGGGTCCGATTTTCCCCTCGTTTTATAGATAACCATAAGATTCAATATTAAAGCTCCAAAAACCATCAAACTAACAACCTGCTTTGGTTCCATAAAAAATAAAAGCAACGGCGTACCTACAACCGCAAAACCGAATCCGGTAATTGATTGAATAAAGGATGAGAATAAGACAATAAGAAATATATTACTTGATATCAAATCCACAATTATTACTCCGTTTCATGTTATTGCTGCTAGAATCATCCAACAATAATTCAATCTATAAGAAAGAGAACGAGTCGTCACATTGTTCTACAACTTAGGCTTTTGAGACTATACTTTGACTAATTCCTATAAGCCTTGCTATTTGGCGAGTAGATACCCCTTCGACTTCCTTTATTTTTCTTATTACTTGATTTCTTGCCAGTATATCCATATTTCTTAACTCACTAGGTGAATTAACATTTGCATATTCTTTTATTAGTTCTTTTATCTCTTGATCCGTCATTCTTTTCGTCTCAATGCTATCAATGCACGTATCATCATTTTGCTCATTCATAAAGTTTTTAAAATAGATCATTGCCTGTTCTTTTTTCGAGGCAAAAATCTTTAATATAAGATCTGTATCAACGGTCTTCGGTTGACTTAAATATTCCTCGTAGCTACTCCACTTATATTTTTCTAACTGTTTTACATTACCCGACTTTAATGGATTCTGATGAATATAGCGTAAAACGGTCAGTAAATACTCATCATCTTCCACTACTTCACTTTTAAAGCGATCTTGGAATAAATGACCACTTCTATCATATTTACGATTATACCAGGATACATAGCTTACACCAATTCTCTTCATGGTGTTCCCAATGGACTCTTTGCCTTCCTTAATAAGTAAGTGGATATGATTGTCCATTAGGCAATACCCATATATTATGTAGTTGCTACTCTCTTTATAAAATCGCAAACACTCAATGAATTTTTCTTTATCTTCCTCTTCTTCAAATAGTATTTGCTTGTTAATCCCGCGTAAAATAATGTGATATATACCGCTTTGACTCTTTTGACGCGCTTGCCTGGACATTCCCTAATCACCCCACGATATTCTATCACACTATCAAGATTAACTCAATAGAACCGTCCCCACGATTTATAATCTAGTTTGTTTAGAACCTGCGACACTTGGTATAATATCATAATAAAATCACTAGGAGGAAGGTCTATGTTTAAACGTATTGACCATATAGCTTTTATTGTTAAGGATCTTGCTAAATCAATCTATTTTTACGAGGAACACTTTGGTTTTAAGAAGTATTATGAACACGATGTACCAGTACCAGCAATCGAAAAAATAGCATACCTTAAACTGGGTGATACCGTTTTAGAATTGATACATATGCCAAAAGGCCCCACAAATCAAGGCTTTCACTTTTGTCTTGAGAGTGAGAATTTTACTGCTGACTACACCCGCCTAAAAAATGCAGGTATTCCAGTTACTACCGAACCCCATCCTACGGGAGCAAGAGAACCAAGAGAAGAAGGCTGGCGCAGAGTGGTATTTGAAGGCTTAGATGGAGAGTCAATAGAATTCAGAGGTTAACAAATCCAATGGTAAAAAGCTTTAACCCAACTTTGTTTGGGTTAAAGCTTTTTAGTGTACTTAAAATGCATTATGTATTGATAAAATTACATTAAAGTATCTCTTGCCAGCCATGTACATCTGTAATTCCTAGACCTGGGGCATCAGAGATAATAATCTGATTTTTAGTAAAGCTAACTCCACCAACTACTGGATCTGCAGCTAATAATACTGCTGCGTCCAAATCAGTTTTTGTAATAATTTTCTTCCCACCCGCAATGCTAGCAGCCGCTGTTATTCCCACTTTACTTTCCAGCATGCAGCCCATCATACATTGTACTCCCATGGTTTCTGCGATATTCGCAATTTTGACCGCATTATGTAATCCGCCAGCCTTCATTAATTTTATATTGATAAGATCACAAGCTCGCATACTCAAAAGAGTAAATACTTCATAAGGCCCAAAAGAGGATTCATCTGCCATAATATTCGTCTCTACATTATCTGTAACAAATTTAAGTCCTGCAAAATCATGGGCCTTTACAGGTTGCTCAATGAGTTCAATACCTAAATCCATATCTTCAAACTTACGAATAATGCGTACAGCTTCTTTCGGTAACCAGCCTTGGTTGGCATCAAGGCGAATTTTAACCTCGGAACCAACTGCTTGGCGAATTGCTTTGACCCTTTTAATATCCATTTGGACATCTGTTCCTACTTTTAGTTTCAACTCGTTATATCCTTCTGCTATAGCTTCCAATGAATCCCTTACCATTTCATCTGGTGCATTTACGCTAATAGTAAGGTCAGTTGTCATTGTATTCTTATAGCCACCAAATAACTTATAAAGCGGAATCCCATATAACTTTCCAAATAAATCATGTACGGCAATATCGAGGGCTGCCTTCGCTGAGTGATTATGTAACATGGCTCCTTCAATTGTCGTCAGGACTTTTTCTAGATTATCAACTTCCATGTCAAGTATCTTAGGACCAATCGTATCTCGTATTGCTGCAATAACAGAATCTTGGCTATCGCCAGTGATTACTGCTGTTGGTGGTGCATTACCATAACCAACTTCACCAGTATCCGCTATTACTTTAATAATAATGTCTTCTGCTGAATGCACTTCGCGCAGTGCTGTCTTGAAGATTTTTTTTAGTGGGATGCTCACTTTGCCAATCTTGATTTCTTTGATTTTCATATGAACTCTCCTCTTTTTTATCTCTTTACTTCCAAATTAATTTTCCTTTAGAAAGGACGTGCTGTCAAGCTACTATTTGAGGGCACTCTTAAAGATAAAATCCTAAGCTTCACCACTAGTTCAGAGTGAAGCTTAGGATTTTATCTTTAATGTAGGTGAAATGACACAGGCAGAGTGGTGGTACATGCCATAGCCCTACCACTAGTACGGTCTTTGGCCGGTACAAATCGCCATTTTTCAACAGCCGTTATTGCTGCTTCATCCAGTACCGCATGGCCAGTGGAACGAGCCACAGCAATGTCACCAGGCCTGCCATTCGCTAGAATTTGTATTTTCAGTATTACTGTTCCTTCCAGACCAGCCTGCCTGGCCGCTGAAGGATAGACTGGGTCGGATTTGGATAGGATGAGAGGTGCGGCAATACCGCTTCTAGAACCTCCCCCCACTATGGGAACAGCAGCTGGACTGTTATCTGTAGTGGTACTGGCAGAATTAGATGATTGGCTCCTTGTTGTAGTCGGATTTTCGGCCGCAGTCATCGCCAACTCGCTAGTGGTAACCACTGACTCTGACTCACTAACCTTAGTCTCCGTATCGACTGGCATAACCGGCGACATTTCAGCTGAAATCGGTTTTAGCGCTTCTGGCAGTGTGGCTGTTTCTGGAACAGTATTGCTATTCTCAGGCCGTTCACCCAGATCACTGACTAGATCCATTTCCAACATCACTTCTTCCGTTGTTGGTAAAGGGGCAGTCCAACCAGCAGCTAAATAACCTGCCCCTATTATAAAAAACATATGTAGGCATACAGACATTACCATGGCTTTACGCCAGTGATAGGCATAGGTCATGGTTACTACCTCCCTTTCTCCACCGCCACTGTCACCCGGTGAGCGCCAGCTTGTTTCAGCTCATCTAGTACAGCTACTACCTGACCGTAAGCCGCCTGTTTGTCGCCTCGCAGGATAAAAACGGTATCTGACTGCTTGCCAAGCTCAAGATTTACACGCTTGGCTAATAAAGTTAAAGGAATCTCTTCCTGGTTAAACATGACGCTGCTATTTTCCAGCACCGTGATATTGATGCTGCTGGGTTTATCCTGCTGGGCGGTGGTCACCTGAGGCAGGTTGACGGGGATAGTTTGCTGTTGGACCATAGAAAGAGTACTCATCATAAAGAACACCAAAAGAAAAAAGATAATGTCAATCATCGGAATAATCATCAACTCAGGTTGATTTTCCACACGGAGACTACGCAATTTCATGGGATTCTCTCCGTCCGGTTTTCTTAATTAGCACATAACTGACCACTAGAGCTGCCGTTTGCTCAATATCAGTGATCAAGCGGTTGACCCTGCGGGAAAAATATCTGTGCAGCACCAACGATAAGGTTGCGACACTGAGTCCAGTGGCGGTGGCAATTAAGGCTTCACCGACTCCACCGGTGATGGCCATGGGCTGACCGGCCTGGGCATTGAATACACTGAAGGAATTGATCATGCCAATAACGGTACCGAGGAGGCCAAGTAACGGGGCAAGGGTAACGACCATGCTCAGATCGTCGAGATGCTCCCGCAGGCGGTCTGCTGCCAGCATGGCGGCGCTTTCTAGGGCGCTCTCAACCTGGCTGCCCCGTTGGGAGGCGATGAGACCTGCCAGTGCGATACGAGCTATGGCAGCCGGAGTTTGTTCGCAGAAATGAGCGGCTTCACTGATTCGTTGTTTCTCAAGCAAAGGCTGCAGCTTCTGTTGAAAAGTCTGGGTGTTAACAGAAATACTGCGATAATACAAAAACCGTTCGACAGCAATGGACACCACAAACAGCGAGCAGATCACTAAGAGATACATAACCGGGCCGCCTTTGTGAAATAAATATATGGTTTGGTTTATGAATTCCATGAGTTTGCTCCTTTTATTAAATTTATTTTTTTACCAGAGACGCGCCAAGCCGTAATGGCCAGCAAGGCTCCCAGCACAATTGCCGTCAAATCCACGCCAGCAGTCATCCAGTCGCCCTGTAAAATGGACGGCACTAGACCGACATGGGTCGTCAACGCGTTAATAACTGGCAATCCTATGCAAAGTCCTGCTGCGATTGTCAATTGTTCGACCCAAGCTCCCAACGGTGAACGCCGAAAGGCATGAACCAGCATAATTAGCCATACGCCAAAAAATACGATTATTTCAGCCTCTCCCCGCTCCCGCATGGAGATAGGCAAAAGCCGATTGGCCCACAAATAGGCGGCGCAAGCAATGATAAGGCCGGCAACAGCAGTAGTATTCAATGCTTCAACAGCGCGATAAACATATTGGACTGCCTTGCTACTCTTGGCATAGCGGCTACGACGTTTGACTGTAAAGAACACCAGTCCGGCGGCGATCATAATGCAGCCCATTAAACCAGACAGAAAATACAACCAAGATACGATATAACCGCCAAACCTAGCAACATGCAATCCAGCCAAGTAGCGAACAGTATAAACATAAGGATCCCACTTGGTATGGATGCCGAGCAGTTCACCGGTAACTCCGTTAAAAGAAATACGGTCACCAACGGCTGCAATCCGGTCATCTATATTCCGTATAAAGGTGACTTCGGCTTGCTGGTCACCCGGGTTTTTCACCAAAACAAAAATAATCTTACCCTTACCAAATTGTTCTTCGGCCAAAGGTAACAACTGCGCTAAAGGCAGCATCGTGGCAGGAACATTCGCACGTGTATGGTCAGATAACAATCCTACTTCAGTCCATAGTTTTGCCTTATTTTCATACAATAAGTGGGTTGCAACCGGCATCACTTCCATGAAGGTCAGCACCAAACCCGTATAGGTAATTAAGAGTACAAAGGGTAGCGTGAATACACCTGTCATAATATGAGCATGAAGCCAGGTCCGGCGCCAGCGCAAAAGAAAAAATTCTTTAAAAACCTGCTTGCGAATGACAATCCCAGACACCAGTGCCGCCAATAGTACGAGAGAGGCGGCGCTCACTATCCATAATCCGGCCTTACCGCTATGTAACTCAGAGTGAAAATCAGTAAAGAAATGGCCGCCTTCTGTTTGGCGTTCTTTGAGCACCACTCCCGTCAGAGGATCTAAATGCCTCTCTGTTGTTACCTTGCCCCTTTTCCAGTTTACATCCAGTACAGGAGAGTTCTTCTGAGGCATATGGATGGTCCAATTATCGGCATGGGGAGCAAACTGACGAAGTTTTTTATCGGCTGCAGCAAGGGCCTGACCAGGCAACACTTGACTTGCCCTGAATTCCGGCCTCATCCAATGAGTCAATTCAGCCTGGAATATTGCCAACGTACCTGTCAGAAAGATGGCGAATAGTAGCCAGCCAAAAATCAAGCCACCCCAAGTATGTAGTTCACTCATTGACCGAGTAAAAGTTTTGTTTATCGCTAATTTCATCACTAAGACATGCTCCTTGAATGAACCCAAGCTGCTAGAGCCAGGATACCAAAAATCGTTGTTACTCCCAGCAAATCTCGCCAAGCACGCTGGGCGGTCGGGGCAGCAAAGGCCCATAGCAGCGCCCCCAACCATAAAATGCTAGGAAACAGAGCGCTAAAGAATACCACCTCGACTCGAGGCCAAGGCAGCAGTAACGCCAAAGCTGCCAAGGCGCTGTAAGTTAACCCATAACCCCCGAATGCGCCTGCCAGAATGCGCAGGATGGTTTGGACTGGCTGGGTACGACTTTGTAGTGTGGCCTTTAGCCACATATAGTTATTTATCAGATTTGAGTTCATCATCAACACTGTCCTTTAAATATCAATGGTAGCCGACAATTTGAATGTCCGCCCGCTGCCTATCGTGAGATAGCCGTCGGTGAAAGTACCAGACCAATAGTTTTTATCAAACACGTTTTCAACACTAGCGCGATATGTTACTGATTTGCCATTGACCTTGGTTGCATAGCGGGCACCAATATCGTAGCGGATCCAGCTTGGCATTTCCTGCGTATTAGCAGAATTGGCATATTGGGAACTGGTGTACACGGCACGGGCATTCAGCGTCAGGCCAGGCACCCCTGACGTATCCCATTCGAAGCCCAAATTACCTTGCCACTTAGGCGTACCATAGGCCGTTTTACCATCGTTGGCACTGTTTAAAGTATGGGTCTGTACACCACGAGTAAACGCCATTCCACCCAGCAGTCGGAGGTGTGGTGCAACTTCTCCAAACACATTCCACTCGACACCACGGTTACGCTGTTCACCATCCTCGTTATAGGTGTATTTGCTGGCATTATTGGCATCAGTGACCTTGATTACACTCGGTTTAGTAATTTGAAACACACTTAAGGTATTGGCAAAAGTACCTGCATCCCATTTGACACCCGCTTCCATCTGTTTACTCTTGAAAGGGGCAAAGGTAGAGACATTACCATCACTGTCGGTATAAGCGGCCCCTTTGCTCAAGCCTTCGATGTAGTTGGCGTACAAGGACACCGGTGCATTCCACGGTTTGACAACAAGGGCGATGGCTGGGGTAACAGCACTTTTGTCGTAATCTGTCAATAGTGCACCTGTTTTATTATTATAAGTTTTACTTTGAACTCGCTGATTGCGTACCCCTAGCGTAAGCAAATATTTGTCCTGTTCAAAGGACATCGTGTCTGCCAGGGCAATGCCAGAAAGCGTAGTATCTTCGGTTTGAAGAACAAAAGCTGGCTCAGTAGCTAACACATGTAATGTAGGGTTATAGATATTAGAGGTATACGCTACTTGGGTGTTATTCGTGCCACTATTAATTTTCAGAGAGTTCGCACTCAACACTACCTGATGGCCGACTGCACCGGTTTTGAAATGGCCACGCAAACCTGTTTCGGTGGACACCGTATCAGAGTAACCCTTTATATACGTACTTTGGGTCGTACCAGAATTACCCAGTGCATCTACATTCAGCATGTGCGTTGAATTGATAAATCCTGCGTAATCGTAACGCAGGGTTCCCACGCCGGCATAGGCAGTCAGGTTGTCATTGATATTGTAATCCCCGTGAAATACTACCCCCTTATTATCTTGCTTGGCAAAGGTATTACGAAAGGCATTGGTACTGCCATTAGGAGCATCGGGGATAGAAGTGACAGTACTTTTAAAATTGACCGTCATTGGGGATCCATTGGTGCTATTTTCTTCTGTGTTATAGGCATCGAGAGAGGCTCTCCATCGCTTGCCGCGGTAGTCCAGTCCCAATGCCCCCAAGACGCTTTTTTTCGACTGGTCATCAACGCCGGTTTCTCCATCTCGGAAAACCCCATTAAATCGCATGCCCCATTCCTTATTTTCGCCGAAACGCCGTCCCAGATCCAGATGGGTGCCGAAGTTGGAACCCGAAGTGTAGTCTGTAGTGATGCGGGTCAGTGGCTGATCGTCAGCACGTTTAGGAACCAGGTTGATCGAGCCGCCCACAGCACCACTAGGGGGCATACCATTGAGTAAAGCACTGGGACCTTTAATAACTTCCACTCGCTCGAAGAACTCGATTGGTGTATGACCATAAGGTGCTAGACCATACATACCATTGAATCCCAATTCCCAGCCAGTAACGGCAAACCCCCGAATAGAGTAGTTTTCGTTCATATGGCCGCTGGAAGTCGTGAAACGCACTGATGGATCATTGACCAAAACATCGGCCACGGTACGTGCCTGCTGATCTTCGATGGACTTCGACGTATAACTGGTAATATTGAAAGGCGTATCCATAATGTCCCTATTCCCCAAGAGACCAAGGCGCCCCCCGCGTGCCACTTGGCCGCCAGCGTAGACTGGTGGAAGCGTCTTCTGCTCCCGATCAGCTGTTACTTCTACTCCCTCCAGAGTAAAATCCCGTTCCTTGGTTGTTTTTTCTGCCGCAGCTTGTTCCTCAGCAGCCTGTTCCCCAGTTGTTACTGGTTCTTCTGCCGCGTATGCAACCAATGGCGTATGCCAGAATAAACTGCTACTCAAAAGAGCATAGAGTAGATTTTTATTCGTCCTAGACATTTTTTTCTTCTTCATATAATACCATCGGCTCCTTTTTTCATCCTGATAATGAGAACCAAAGTCAATACTTTTCCATATCATACTAAGTAAAATAGTTGGGGTAAATGGATATATTTCAAAACTGCCATGGATTTTTTCCCAATAACTTAGCAATTTATCTACATCCCTACCTAATATCTAAGAGGAGAACAAGATTTTATAAGGATATTATTGACAAAAGAGCACAGACCGTTTATACTATTGCAATGATAATCATTATCATTTCAATAGTATAAACGATACCTGGTAAGCAATGTCTATAGCATAGTGAATAACTAAAATAATCAATTACTGATTATTTCAAAGGATAGATACTCTTTATAGGTGAAATTTTATTATTTTATGGAGGCGCAGCACATGAAGGTTGATATTGATGAGATAGCAGAAGGTTTTTCTAAGGTATCCTTTAATATCCTCGACGCACGCAGATTTGTAATAGAACCTGGTAAAAAGCGTCTAGCCACTTATACTGCACCGGCTTCGGGGATTGTTTTCCCTGTAAGAGGAAAGGCAAGAATGACTTTTAATGGTGTACCCTATGAAATGGAGTCTGGACGTTTTTTCCATGCAGGGCCTAGCATGACACTAGATAAAGAAGTTGTTGGAGAATCTAAATGGGAATTTGTGCTGATTCACTATCAAATTCCTGATAATGAAAAGGATCTTTTTCCTTATGCATTATCTCATTACGAGCTCGAACCAGGTTACAGTCCACAAATTAATGACATGCTACAAAAACTTTGTCAGACCTGCACAAAACCGGGAAGCCTAGAAGGCCTTCGGGCAAAATCACTGTTTTTCAATGTCATGGATGAAGTACTAACCTGCTCGGGAAACCGACGCAACGACAGCGGACGGGGATTAGTAGAACAGGCGATGGAATATATGAACAATCATTATATGGAACAGATTACCATACCAAAACTAGCTGAACAGTATGGTCTTGGCAGTAAGCAGTTCGCCTATCTATTCCAAAAACATGCGAGAATAAGTCCCAATGAATATTTGATATCCCAGCGTATAAACCGTGCGAAGGAATTATTATGTACTACAAATTTCTCTATATCGGAAATCTCCGATTGTGTCGGTTACTCGGATCCTTATTATTTCAGTAAACTTTTTAAGAAACGCACAGGTATCTCCCCTAGTACACTGCGAATCTATTCTTAAAAAAATACAGGGTGATTTAACGCGATTAAAGGGAAAAAATAAAGCACGCCAAAAGGCGTGCTTTATTTTTCAAAGAAACGAGATATATCAGCAACTTTTACTCAGCAGCTATACCAACCAACTGATTCATCATATAAATTAAGATATTTACCCCATTTAAGAGTGCTCTCTGGTCAAATGCCATAGCTGGACTATGTAAGCCAGGGGTTAAATCAGCTCCCAAACCTATGTAGCCAGTTTTTAAACTTGGTTTATGTTTGACAAAAAAGTGAAAGTCTTCTCCACCTGGGGTCGTAATTGGTTCAAGCAATCCTTGCTCTCCTAGTACAGCCGCAATCGCTTCCTTGGCTAATGCAATAATCTCATCATTGTACTCAGCCGCTGGACAACCGCCAACGAGTTTAATATCAGCACTGGCACCAACGGTAGCGGCACCACCTTCAATTGCCCGGCTAACCTTGTCTTGCAATTCTTTCATAATAACATTGTTTTGCGCACGCAAATCAAATGCCATATGTGCCTTGTCAGGAATCGCGTTAAGAGCCGCACCACCCGCCTGAAGTTTAGTAACTTTAACCGTTGATGGGATTACTGGATTGACATGAATCGCATTAATTGCATTGACAACTGCCGCAGCTCCGTCAATAGCATTTATCCCTAGGTGTGGCCTAGCCCCATGACAAGCTTCACCTTGAATTTCAGCCTCCATTATATAACTCGCGCCATGATACAATGCTGGAGTCGCCTGATCTAGTTTAGCTTCTTGGATTGGTCGCAAATGTATTCCTAACAGAATATCTACATCATCAATAACGCCATCCTCAATGGTTCGGAGTGCACCAAATAGCTTTTCTTCAGCTGGCTGAAAGAAAATTTTCAATTTCCCCTTATTAATACCCTTTCTGGCTATAGCTTCTGCCACTGTCAACACCATTGCTGCATGTGCATCATGCCCACAGGAATGGATCGCACATTCTTGTTTATCAATGGTATGCGCTAATGCATCCATATCTGCACGTAAAGCTACAGTCGGTCCTGGGTATCCACTATCCAACATACCAATTACACCCGTTCCACCAATTCCAGTTTTCACAACATAACCAGCCTTGCCCAACGCCTCTGCCAAATAGGCAGACGTTTTAAATTCTTCAAACCCTACTTCAGGTATAGTATGCAAAAAACTCCACACTTCGTTTACTCGATTTGTCAAATCTGTCATAATAACACCTTCAATCTCTTTATTTTAAGCTAATATTTTCATAATCAACATGGAAATCATCGCATTACAAACTGAAATCCCCAGCATGATTGGATAATATTTAGGATTTACACCCACCGTACCTAACAAGCGGCCTAAGTATTGAATTTTGGAACCCATTAAGTAAATTGCCGGAATTAAAATAGTAATATGGGTTCCAGTTAAAACTCCTTTGGTATAGAGAGCATGAGCTACACCAACCGCGCCACCCATTGACATAAGAGCACTAATTAGCACCATAACAGCCTGACCTGGCAACCCGAAAACAGCCATAACAGGAGCAAACAAATTTCCTAGTAAATCCAGCAGCCCTGTAATTGTTAATATTTGAATACAAACATAGGCCATTAATACATTAGGAATGATATTATTAATGCCCACGTGCCAACCTTTTTTTGCGCCATCAACAAAAACATCAATTACTGTTTTATCGTTCATAATCCTTACTCCTCCTTACAAAACCTTTTTACATATAGCCGCATTGTATTCGCCCCAAAAATTTTCATTACAAACAGAACGACCAAGGGTATTGACATGGGCACAGTAAGAAATCCAAATAAAGCGGAGCCGGAACTTAAGTAATTCGTAATTGTACCGCCTGCAGTAAATTGAAAAGCCGAAAAAATCAATTTTTCTTTTTCTGTAATTTCACCAGTATCGTACAATACCCGAGTCATCCCTGCTCCTGCGTCTGTACTTTGAAGACTGGAGACCAAAGCGATGCCGGTAATTCCGGGAATGCCTAATAAGGGACGAAGAATCGGCGAGAGTAATTTTTGTGCCGCCTTAAGACCACCATACTGTTCAACAACTTCAATAATTCCCATGGCTAGCATCACACTGGGAAGAAGACCAAGGGCAAATAAAAAACCATCTTTAGCACCACTTCCTCCCATCCCAGCAAAAGTTGCTTTGCTTGCGTCCTTCATAGTTCCAAATTTCCCACACAGAGTATCAAAATCCATTACAGAAATCCAGCCATGGGTACCAGCAAAAATTCCTGAAAATATGATTAGAGCAAAACCTAAGACTACATATCCTGATGTCGGTACATACGTTTCTAGTTTTTTTATTGTTTCTTGTTGCTTATCCACCTATTACTCCTCCTATTCTTATTACGATTACCATCTAACTACAATCCGAAAACGTAACTTTCTCTTACTTCCTCCTTTCACCCCTACCTTTTTTTATATAAAAAAAGGCATCCCGAGTAATAAACTCAGGCGCCATTGCCAAGCTTCATTCTATATCTATATTTTACTTTTGTTTGCAATCACTACATTTTATTTAATAATGCTTTCTTTCACTACATAGATACTAAAATCCTGCTTTTTCAATTAAAAAAATAAAAAAAACTCATCTCTTTTTAAAAGATGAGTTATTAAATCATAACCGTAAATCAAAAATTTCTAAACTCTGTATGTTTTCTTCTAAACTAGAATATATCCGTTCCTTATCATTCTCTAATATGCTGATTATCAACATATTACATAATTCCATGGGGACTATGTATGAGTTAAAAAAAGTTGCATTCTCGATTGGTAAGGAAAACACAATATCACTATTAATACTAACAGTTGAAAAGTTACTATCCGTAATAGTAATCACTTTAGCCCCTCTTTTTTTTGCAAAATTTATAGCATGATAAGTAGGCTTTGAATACCTTGGAAAACTACAAGCAATTAATAAATCTTTTGCGGCAATGGACATTATTTTTTCAACATTCACAACTCCGCCTTCACTAACTGCCATAACCTTAAATCCCATTCTTCTAAAATGCAATGCTAAAAAGTCTACCAGAACACCAGAAGATCCTATCCCTACCAAATATATTGTATCCGCCCTACATATAGCGTCAGTTGCTTGTTTTATTTTTTCAACATCAAAATGTAATAAAAATTCTTCAAGATTTTTTAAATCCTTTTTACCAACTTGCATAGTAAGATTATTTTTATCATTAATAATCTCTAAATTCTTAGAAAGCCGTTTATGAGGTAAATCGAAATTTTTTATCCCATCTCTAATGTTACTTCTAAACTCTGCAAAACCAGTAAAACCAATCGATTTGGCAAATCTTATAATCGTGGCATCACTTACCCCTACTTTTTCTCCTAATTCTATGGCAGATAGAAAAGCCACTTCTCTATAGTTATCTAATACATATTTCCCTATTATTTTTTGACTGCCAGTTAATTGGTCATAATTATTTTTTAAATATTGAAGCACATCATTTTTATTCATATTTCACTCATTTTCTAAGTTATTTATACCAATACTATCTTCTGATGAGTTCAACATTTTATTTAAAATACCTGCATGTTACAAGTAGAAGACCTATCTAATTTGTAGTTAAGGCTATGCCTCTTCCTTCTTTAAATCCTCACTCACCTCATAAGCAAACTTCTCTAACAGATCAAGATCCGATAAGAAGTTAAGGATTGTATACCTTGTCCGCACTTCTTTAGCCATAAGAATGCCATTGACTACATGGTGCTCATCAATTCCAACTTCCCTTGGGTGAATTGGCCCACCAGCATGTTTAAGAATTGATTTAATTTCTTTGGCGGAAGGTACACTTTTAAAAACATCGATAATCTCATCGATATTTTCTTGAATGCGATTGATTCTTGCTAATCTTTTACTTATGGAGTTTCTCTCCTCTTTTTCATTGATATGAATGATTTCCGCAGCAGCCTTCTGGTAGAGCCTCATAACATTTTCTTGCCATTGGCTTTGATCAAATGAATTGGCTTTCGCAATAGCTTCTGCAAAGTTAATATTTGATTGGGCTACCAGTTCACTAAGTTTGGCTGTAATAATGGTTCCAATACCTACCTTTGTACCATGGAGTACTGCCTTTTTATGTTCAAATAAAAACATCATTTCCCAATAATGTGCTAAATGATGTTCTGAGCCTGATGCTGGTCTTGAATTGCCGACAAAACTCATAGCAATCCCTGTTACTACCAAGGCTTCCATCAAGTTTTTAATAGCAATCTCTTCTCTTGTTTTAATGCCCTCGATGTTATTTATACATTTTGCCATGGAGTCAGTAACCATTTTTACAACTACATCGCAGTAATATTCATCATTAATAACTTTGCCTAATTTCCAATCTGTCAAAGCCGAATATTTTCCCACGATATCACCAAAACCAGCTATGATCATATTCATCGGTGCTTGTTTTAATATAGTAATATCTCCTATGATTCCTTTGGGACATACACATTCAAAAGAGGTTTTAAGATTATCGACAATTAAGGCCGCACCTGTAGAGGCAAAGCCGTCCATGGAGGGAGCCGTCGCTACAATAATAGTTGGAATACCAACTTTATGACTAACAAACTTAGCTAAATCATTGAGTGTACCTGTACCGATGGTAACAATTACATCAATATCTTTTTCTACTTGAATTAATAGTTTGCCTACTGCCGCTTCATCAGGGACTAACTCTTCTAGCTCTTGAAATATAAATGTTTTGTATGAAAATTTTTCTTCCCCTAAGACTGATTCTACAACTTTGCCAGCTACTTCATAGGTGTGAAGGTCTGCAACCACTAATGCCTTTTTAAATTGAAAATCTCTTAACATTTCAGGTAGTTTAGAAATAGCATCCTTTTCTATTATGATACGATCAATACCTACATGATGAAGTTTTTTGCATTCGCATTTTATTTCATCACCTAGAAAATCTTTTATATCTAACATAGCAACATTATTTATTGTTACATTCATACTTACCACTCCCTCATAAGATTTCAATCTTTACCCTAAAGTAAATATTCTTAGTCAATTCATTGTATTGCCCAGAAACGAGTAACTAAGTTACTTCACTTCTGGGCAATCAAACTTTTATCAATACGAAATCGAGGATACTTTCCTATTAAAAGATACCTAAAATTCCTGTAATCGCACCTAAGGCTATCAGAACACCCATTAATTTTATCGGGGATACACCTTTTTTAACCATAGAAAGTACAATTAAAGTTAATGCAAGCGGGATTAATCCTGGCATAAGTTTATCAAGTAAGTCTGTTTGCAAATTAAACTTCACTTGCCCCACATCAAAACTTATTAAGGTTTGTAGCGGAATAAATCGTCCCACGAGTCCGCCCATAACAAGAGTTCCAAGAATGGATGCTCCTTCGATAACCTTATTAATTGTACCGCCTTCAAGAATTTGCTCTACCGCTTTCTTTCCATAGGTATAACCATTCATCCACATTGTTAACTGGATCGTAGTCATAATTGTGAATTGAGCGATTAAAAATATGATGGGCCCCGCAAGGTTTTGATTATTGGTAATCCCGATACAAATTGCAAGCATAATTGGGGTAATAATTCCTTGGGTTAATGTATCTCCAATACCTGCTAATGGGCCCATTAATCCTGTTTTAATACCATTAAAAGCTCCATCAGTAATCGGTTTACCATTTGCTTTTTCTTCTTCCATCGCTATAGTAATCCCATGAATAACGGCACCACATACTGGTTCCGTGTTAAAAAAAGATAAATGCCTCTGAACTGCAGCCTTGGCATCCTCTTTATCAGGATACAGTTTTTCTATAACTGGTAACATGGAATGTGCAAAGGCTGTAGCTTGCATTCTCTCATAATTATAGTTGGATTGAGCAAACATATACCACCTAAACCAAGATTTAAGTACATCATTCTTCGTTAACGTCTTTGTAACTTCCATTCTTTAATTCCCTCCTTCAATTTTATTTAAGCATTGACATCCTTTCCACTAGATGCTTTGAGCGACGTTACTGTTAATGCTAATACAATGCCCATGATAGCGATAATCAAAATATCTTGCTTGAAATATACTGATAAAATAACACCTAATACGAAAAATGGCATTGTAAACGTATTGCCAATTAACTTTAAATTCATGGCAATGCCTAATGCTGGCAACATAGCACCAATTACAGTAAACACATGCAGCACACTCGGACTCATAACACTTAGCATTCCAGATACTGCATCTGGCCCATAATACACTACCAATGTCGCAGGAATAAAACTGACTAAAAAAAGTAATATCTGAGGAGGCACTACGTTGATAAAAGCCAATCTCCGTAAATTGCCTTTTTCAACTTCTTTATCAGCCCAATGAACAAAGAAGGAGTTAACTGTCATTTTCGCAATCCATAAAACAGTAGCGATGGTTCCTAAGGGTACCGATATTGCCATGGCAGTGGTTACATCTAAATGTGATACTAAAGCAAGGGCCGTACCAACATATCCTGCGAAGGAAGGATCGCCCATTTGAGCTCCCCCAGCCGATATAAATCCTAAATAAATCACATTAATTCCTGCGCCGATTAATGCTCCCTCTAAGGGTTGCCCTAATATGATACCAGTAATAAATCCAGCTACTAATGGTCTATTAAAAGTGAAAAAACCAACATACGTAAACCAAGGACTCCATGAAAGATAATAAAATGCACCAATTAACGCCGCCTGAAAAAAAGATATATGCATACTCTTGTCCTCCCTTTTATTCTTTATTTATAAAGCCCATCTTCCCCATATTCATTGGAAATCAATCTACTAACAGTGGACCTTGGCGGTGTATATGTAATTCATAAAAGTACCTAATTGAAGAACAATTTTATCCACCCATAAAATGAACATCCATTGAGGATAACCTGGGAAACATGAGATTATTGCCATCCTCTCATGAAACTTGTCATTTCTAAATTAATGTTGCCATAGGCATTTTAGTTGCATCGGGAACAATTTGTACAAAAACATTTACTCCAAGAGTTAGAAGTTCTTTAAATATTTCTTTCTCTTCCGTTGAAATTGAAATATTTCTATAAAGTTGCTTTCTTCCTTGTGTTGCTCCCATACCACCAAGATTTAGTTCTTTTATACTAACCCCAGCCTTTACAAGGCCAAGTACCGTCTTAGGTGTCTTAACTAAAATAATCACTTTTTCGCCTATATCTTCTCCTCCTAAAGCCACTGCAGCATCAGCAATCGTAAAGATTTCTACTTTTATAGAGGAAGGTGCTGCCATTTTTAAAACTTTTACCATAAAAGAATCTTCTGCCACTTCATCATCAACAACAATAATGCGGTTTGCTTTTGTAATTTTTGACCAGGCTGTAATCACTTGCCCATGTATCAATCGATCATCGATCCTAGTAAGAACAATGTTTAACATAAAATTTATCTCACCCCTACTTATTTTTCGCATCAAATATTTCTATTTCTTTGAAAAGTTCTTTTATCCCCAAAGGCCCCGTCTCCATGCATTTATCCGTTAACTCCTCTAATTCACAGGTTTCTCTCATGCTAAAAGCTTCTATCACCATTGGCAAACTAAAACCAGTAATGCATCTAAATTTACTGTTACTTGTGTTGCTCGCTTTGGCCGCAATATTATAAGGGCTTGCGCCATACAAATCTGCAAACACCAAAACGCCCTTTCCTGTATCTAATTTTTCTATAGATGCTTTTACATTCTCACAAAACTCTTCAATACTATCCCCACGATGGCAACCTAATGCGAAAGCCTCTTCTTGTTTTCCCAAAATTAGTTCCGCAGTTCTCAAAGCTGCTTCGCCGAAATCTTCATGGGTTACTAGCAAAATCCCAATCATTACAACACTCCTTTCTTTTGTATAAATAATATTGCAACTGCCATGCCAACAAAGTGTCTCACTACCTGTAAAATAGTTCATTGCAACCAACATCTATCCGCTGTGACTGACTTCTCCTATATAAATTAATTTTCAATACCAACATGAATCCTTCGTAATTATGTGTCTTAAAATGTGTCTCAGTCATTTTTCTTTATATGTGTCTCAACATTTGAGACACATTAAGAAAAGACTTGGCTTGTGCCAAGTCCTCGGACGCAGGCAGAGCCTTAGTCGTTCTTACTTGGAATCAAGAAAGTGTTATACTTTCTGATTCCGTAAAGAAAGGAGTCCAAGAGTGATACCCCTCTTGGACTCCTTTTAATTTTCCATTATGGATATTATATTAATATGAGTATCGATCATTTCAACAATATAGGCTAACTCCGTATTAGGAATATTGATTCCAAACACTTCCTCAATTAAGATGAACTTCGATTTAATCAGCCTAAACAAAGACGCCTTGGTTTCTTGTACCTGCAAGAAATTATTATATGGCAAGGGTTCATTTCGTATGATTCTTTCAATCATGCAGGAACAATGAAATAAAAACTTAATTTTAATACTTTCATCTATCATACCATCACAGGCATGTAAAATTTGCTCTAGCACTTCGCATAGCAATTTTGATGCCTTTTTCACATTTAAAAAGGTGAGAATTTCCTCTAACATGGCAATTGCCCGTTCTTGGTAGATGATAGATGAATAGCCAATTTCAACTGGTGAGTTATCGACTTTAATTCTTCCAGCAATTAAAGGACTCATCCCGTTTACACTTTCAACTAACTGATCAAGACTTATCGTAGGCATCATAGCCTTTCTAGCTGCCTCGATGACCATAGGCGTACTAACCATCTTAACTGTTCTAGTAGGAATACCAGTTCTTTCAGAAATTATTTCGGAAAATGTGGTAAGGGATCCCATATCAACTAATAATAGCACACCACGCCCCTTATTGATTTTTTTGACCATTTCAATTGCCTTTTCCAATATCACTTCTACCTTTTCTTCTAAAGGCATGTCTAAGGCGTGAATACACTCATAACCTAAGAGAGTTTGAGCAACTTGAACCATATTCGTAGCTGTAGCATAGCCATGAGTGATAACTAATACCTCAATATTTTCATCACTTTTCTTTATATTTAAGGAGTATAACAACATGGCAGTAAAGGCTACTTCATCATCAGGAATAGTCAGGAACAATTTTTCTTCCAGCTTATTCTTTATCTTTTCTGCAACGGCATATTCCTGTTGATGTTCTTGGTAAATTTTTTTAATATTGGGATGTATGGAAATCTGCCCTAAACGTAACCGTTCAATTAAAGTTTCCATGTGTAAAGCAAGACTATATATCACCTTAGTGTCAAAAGACAATCCTATTAAGTCTACTGATTCAGCCAAGGATTCTTCAATAATCTTTACGATTTCTGGAGTTACAATTTTAGAGAGAATTTCTTTCTCTAACAGTAAACTTTTGTCCTTTCCGGCAGCAAAAGAATCCTGAAATCGATTTTGGATTTGTTTATTTATCCTTTCTCTAATCTCGCTGATTGAAAGACCTTTTTCTAAAAACTTTTGGGCACTTTCTAGAATTAAATCATAAAAATCTTCTTCTGTTTTATATTCATCATAAAGAAGTACATTATTTAGATTTTCATTTAAATCTTCATTGACTCCATTAAAAGTGATGGATTCAAAATCATTTAGATTAAAGACTTTGGCTATCTCCTGTCTTTTATTATCAATTGTAAAAAAACCTTCCTTTAATCTTGGAGAAAGCTGAGATAATTTTACATGTACGTAATTATGTTGCTCCGTGACATATTCTACAAATGCATTGGCACACATAAGCTGAATATCATTTTTTAATTGGCCTATATTCCCTGGACATTTGTAAATCAGCAGTATTTTTAATACTTCTTTTGATACGGTTACCGGTATCTTTACTTTAACGGACTCTTCCCTAAAGAACTGACAAATAAGGGTCATTCTCCCTTTCAATGAGCGTTCAGCTAAACTAGGAAACATAATAATGACCGGGATTCTTCGCAAAAGGGTACCAAGGATAGCTTCCTTTGGATCTTCTGTCGTCGCAGCAATAATAAGTATATTTGCCTTTCGTGTATTTTCAGATTCTCCTAACCGGCGATAGCTGCCTCGATCCATTAGTGAAAATAGCATTTCCTGCCCTTCAGGTGGTAAGCGATGTACTTCATCGAGAAAAAGTATTCCGCCGTTTGCTTGATCAACTAATCCTTTCTTTTCTGTATCAGCACCCGTAAAAGCACCTTTTGCATTGCCAAAAAGATGTGATACTAAAAGCTGTAAATTTTCAGCATAATCAGCGCAATTAAATATCACATAAGGAGCGTTAGTCTGCAATCTTCCTATCTCTATAGCGTACCGATACATAATTTCAGCAAACGTAGTTTTCCCAATTCCCGTAGGGCCTATTAGCAAGGTATGTAGACCATTGGGCGGATATAGTATGGCGGCCCGCGCCTGCTTTACCTGTACTTTTAAGTCATCACCAGCACCAACTATATTTTCAAAAATATCACTCTTCGGTTTTGTATGATTTTCAATTAGATTATGTATTTCATTCTTATTACAAGAAAAAGTTTCTTCTTCTAGCTTGGAAAACAAGGGCACTTTTCGTATCAGCTTCTTAAACTCATCAGTGCTATTAATGATTGGATTTTTTATCATTATATTTGTATTCGATTCTAGACAGATTCTATCAAGGTAACGAACAGGTTTGCCTAAAATCTTAATGACTTTCCCCTCAGACAAAAGAGTATTTAATGCTGTACTAACATTATTCCTTGTAATAGTTAACTGTTTCGCTATATGATTTGTTTCAAAGCCTATTTTCTCTAACGATTTCGCTTCATTAAAATTAACTGTCTGGGTGAGATTCCTTAATTCTAAATACACCTTATCTTTTCTATTTAACTTATGATTTAGATCATTACTTTTGTCATTAAACAATATAGCCCCTCCAGTTAAGGTATTTGTCATATAACGATGTACAGCAATCATCTAAATAATCAGATAATTAACTTTATTTGTATTCCACACCATTTTCTGTAATCCCTCTGTCATTCGTAAAATCATAAAAAATACCCTCCATCATAGCTTTTTTCTACGATGGAGAGTATTTTATGTTCTTCAATTAAAGGGTAAAATTATACTCTGAAACGAGTAACAGCTTCCCGTAGATCCATAGCTAAATTTGCTAAGCTCTGGCTAGAAGAGGCAATTTCCTCCATAGAGGCTGATTGTTCTTCAGTAGCTGCAGAAACGGTCTGGGATTCTTCGGTAGCCTTTTTACTTAAGCTGTCAATCCGGTTTACGGATTCTACAATTTGTTGACTACCAATTGCCATTTGATCAATGGAAGAAGAAATTTCCCTTACTTGATTTGATACTTGTGTAACCATTATCACAATCTCTTGAAATGCCTGTCCAGCAGCATCCACTACTTCTGCGCCTAACTTAACTTCTCTAGTACCATCATCCATAGCCATTACTGCTTTATCCGTATCTCCCTGAATTCCACTAATCAATGAGGCGATCTGTTTTGTTGCCTCTTGGGACTGTTCAGCCAATTTACGAACTTCCTCAGCTACTACAGCAAAGCCGCGTCCTTGCTCACCTGCCCGCGCTGCTTCAATCGCCGCATTAAGAGCCAATAAATTGGTTTGTCCAGCGATCCCGGAAATAGTAGCTACAATCTGTCCAATTTCCTTAGATCGTTCACCTAATTCGGCTACTGCTTGCGCAGAGGTTTGTACCGTCTGTTCAATTTGTTTCATTTGAATAACCGCTTTATTTACTGCCTTATTACCTTCGTTTGCTTTATTAGCTGTTTGACTGGATTGCTCAGCTACTTCATTGGTGGTAGCGGAAATCTGCTCGATACTTGCTGACATCCCTTCCACCACTGCAGAGGTTTCATTTGCGGCAGTCAGTTGTTCCTGGGAACCATTCGCCACATCGGTAATCGATATAGCAACTTGATTGGCAGCTTGAGCCGACTGATCGGCGCTGGCTGTCAGCTCTTCACTAGAAGCCGCCAACTGTTCGGACTGAGAGTGTACCTTTGTGACAAGCTCACGCAGATTGGTCCTCATCTCGCGAAAACCCTTCGCTAGCTGCCCAATTTCGTCTTCGGAAGAAACTTTTGCTTCTCGCTCCCGCAAATCTCCTTCAGCTAATAGTAGACATTCGTCACGTATGACCAAAATTGGTTTTACAAACTGTTTCGCAATGAACAAAATAGCAGCTACTGCGATGAGTAAACATATTACAGAAATCAATAGCATCATTTTTGTTAGGCTATCGACTTGACGAGTTGCTTCCACTTCAGGCGCCGCTACGATTACAACCCAACGCTGGTCACCTGGTAAGTTAATTGGAGTGGCTACTGCAACTCGTTCTACACCATCAACAAAGCTATATACCCCTCTGGACTGTTTCCCCTCTTTAGATGCTACCTTAAATATATTGGTCAAACGTTCGTCAAGATCACTTTGTGGTAACTTAAGTTCTGGATTGATTTTCTTGTCAAGCAGATTTAATTTCCCTACAAGATCAGGCTGTTTGGGATGAGCAATAACCATACCCGAATCATCTGCAACCTGACCGTAACCTGTCTCTAAAAATTTTAGCTCTTTCATCATTTCACTTAATTTTTCCATGGAAAAAGTTCCAATTAAGACTCCTGTTAGTTGACCATTATTCATTACAGGTACTGCTAAAACAACTGCCAATTTCCCTGTAACTTTTGAAACGAGAGGATCTGATACAACAGCCTTCTTTGTTGCTACCACTTTCTTAAAATATTCTCGATCATTGTAAGAAGCTGTTTGTCCTGTATTAATAACCCCTGATCCATCAGGTGAAATGAAAGCAACGACATCAAAAATTCCAAGGCGTTTCTGCATCTCTGACATGGCCTCTGTAATCTGAACTTTATCAGTGCCTGCGCGAATACGCTGAATACTGGCTAAATCCTCTAATTGAACAATCATCTTTTCCATATCTGCTTGTACTCGATTGCTATAATCAGTACCTACCGCTCGCCCAGTATCATCTACACTTTTTAATAGAGATTGTTTGGCTAGATAGTAACTAACACCCGATAACGCAATTAACACCACTAAAATAAGAGGAATAAGACCTAGTAGTAAACGAGTTTGGATATTTTTCACTTTCATTTTATAGACTCCTTTAAATAAATTGTACTTGCATCAAAAGCAAACATGGTAAAATGCTTCGTATCAATTACATTTAAAGATATTTTTCGACATTTTTCTGCAGTTTCCTTTGTCAACTGGAATTTTTTTTAATTTCAGGAGTTATCAGCCAGACTCAATTAATTGAATCTATATGCCAATTTTATTGAGTACATTCGTGATATATTCTACTAAATAATCTTGAACAAGCACTTCAAATATATGTTGCAACTCTTATAAGATTATATTTGCTAATAACATTCTTGGACTCACAGGTTGGGGATAGTCATTGCAATAGCCTATTCGTAATAAAAATTGGATTTTCTCAGTAATTCCTAAAAAAGATGCCATTTCATTTCCTATTATTTCTTCTTCGAGCATTTGGGTCATGGGGTGGATTGCTATTCTTTTATCCCGTGCCTCAAGCCACATCCTCTGAAGCTTTCGACCCGTCTCAATCAATTCTGGAATCGAGGAATCCTTACTGGTAATTAGCAACCACCCACTGCCAGCAGCCACTTGTTCCCCTACTTTCTTAATTGTTTCCTCTCGAAAGCTATTCTCCAAAACAGATTGTCTAGTATAAAAGTTTTTAACATACCATTTCGCTATACCTTCTATCTCCATTGTTTCAGGAGTTAACCCATTGCGATAATGCCTACTATCCTGGTTCGACCATCGAATCCACTGCGCCAATTCCTCTTGCGCAGAATCCCTATAGACCTGTGATTTGTTAGCCAAAAGAGTCCCTTCTGCAAGATAATGCCCTTCTCTTGACTCCCTTGTATAATAAATAGAATCTGTATTTTTTCCTATCAGAAATTGAATATCTTCCCTCGATAATTGATCGTTAAGAAGGTTATTTCTAACCGTCCTGCGCAATCTTATTTTCTTAACATCAAAATTATTTGACCCGTTAACTTTTCTTAGCTTTATATCTAATACATCTCTATCTTTTGGCTGTTTAGCTACTACTTGAACATCTACATCATATCCTTTTACCCTTGCTGCAACGACTAGGTTTTCTAAAAAGGCCCCTATCGAAAGAAGAGCTTCACGATTTTCTGGATCAACAACAGCTAAGCACCTAGTTAGATCTGTACCGATAATCCAGTGATTACTATCAATAATCCGTACCGTCCATGGTTGGGTGTTATGTCCGCTAGGTGCCAAAGAGGCTAGATATATTATATCTAGCGCCCCCTCCTCTAACCCCTTTATCTGGTTACCTACGTTTTCTCTATCAGGTGTTTTAAACTGCAACAATGAATTGAATAGATAAGCTCCCCCTAGCAGGGCAAGACTCGCTCCACTGTAATTAATGAATTGCCGTCGATTCATAAAGCACCACTCCCTATAGATAAGCTGCTTGTTTTATATAACTCTTGTATGTAAGATGATATGGCTCTTCTTATCTCTATTTATAATTAGCTAGCGTCTGGTTAACCCGTTGTGCTACGATGTTCGTTGCTTTATGAACGGCTTCTAGCACAGTTACCTTTTTCCCAACAAAAGTGTATGGAATTATTGTTTTATTGATACCTGTACTTCCTATTTCCTCTGTCAATACATATTGTTGTTTTACTGCATCATATAAACGAACTTTTATTGTTGCTTCCGATTTGATCGACTGGTAAAAAAGAATCTCACTAAAATCAGATTTAGTTGGCAATATCTCTACAACAAATACCATATTCACACCTTTCTTAGCAGCTAGTGCGAAAAGATCTGGTTTCTCAGCCTTAGATATTTCGCCAAAACTATAGTTCGTTATTTTGTCTTGCGACTCACTATCTTTACATATTGCAATCTTCAATTGCTTTTCTAACTGTGTATAAACTTCATTCTTTAGCTGAAGTCCATAAGTCTCCCTCGATTCGTCTGCAACAACCAAAAGAACAACCTCATCAGTAACATCCTTTTTATCCATTGCTGAACAAACAAATACTGAACTAAAAGAAATCATAATCATAACAATTATACTAAAGATTTTTCCCATCCTATTCACCATTCAACCCCCAATCTTTTTTTGTCTAACATTAAATTAGTTTGATGAAACTAACTATAAATTTATTTAAAACCCGCGTTTAGTCGCGGGTAGTATTGTCTGTTACTTTACCTAAAAGGTATGCAAATGTTTCTCTTTCAGTCTCATCCAGTGATTCCATAATATGACCAGCAAATTGATAATATCCCATATCTTCGATTTCAATTAATCTTTTTCCCTTTGCTGCTAAGCTGATATGTACTACCCTAAGATCACTTTCTGAGGAGATTTTTTCAATAAACTCTCTTTGTAAAAGCTTATTAATGGCAACCGTTACCGTAGATTTTTGCACCCCAAACTTTTCTGCAAGCTCGGTTATCGTAGGATTTCCCCTCTCTCTTATCGCATGAAGATAATGTAATTGAGTTATTGTTAAATTAAATAATTCTTTGCTGTTAGGAGTCTCTTCTTTATATTTTCGCATACATTCACGCATTGACTCAGATAGAACATTGATTGCTTTAACGATTATATCTTCCGTCGCCATACTAGTCTGTTCTCCTTACATATAATTAGTTTGATGAAACTAATTATATGTAAGGAGACACAAATTGTCAAGTCTCCAAAGCAGCTACCGCCCCACTACTTTCTCTTGAACCCACCCGTTTTAGCTAGATCTTTTAAAAATAAGCTATCTGCTAAAGGCAACAATACGCTATCTCCTGTAAATGCGGATTTATAAATAGCCAATATTACTTCCAATGCTTTTCGGCCTTCCACTCCGCTGATTGGTGGTTCCGTGTTATTTTTTAATGCTGTAGTTATTTCCTGAAATTGACGCTGATGACATTCAAAAGAAATATCGGGACTACTCACCCCAGCATTTTCAGTACTACTTCCTACTTTATATTCATAACCCGATTTTAATTGAACAGAGGTAAGTACATCATTCTCAATCACCGCGCATCCTTCTGTCCCATAGATGTCTACCCGCGAAACTAGACCTGGATATGCACAGGTAGTCCCTTCGATTACTCCCAACGCACCAGATTGAAACGTAACAGCAGCCGAGGCAGTATCCTCCACCTCTATGCCTGTATGGCCGAAAGTTCCACAATGACCTGTAACTTCTGCGACTGATCCTGCCAAATACTGCAGCATATCAATATAGTGGATACCTTGGTTCATTAAAACGCCACCGCCATCAATATCCCATGTCCCACGCCAAGCAGCGCTGTCATAGTATTCCTGACTCCGATATAGCTTAATGTAGCAACCTCCAAAAATCACTTTACCCAATTTGCCTTGTTCCAGTAAATTTTTTAAAGCGATAACACCATCACTGTAACGCCTTTGGAATACGATTGACAATTCCACTCCTTGTTTTTGGCAGGTTTTAATTAGGGTATCCGCTTTTTCTAATGTGACATCAATTGGCTTCTCGATTACAACATGTTTACCCGCTAATGCAGCCTGAATTCCAAGATCAGCATGCAGTCCATTAGGAGTACAGATCGAAACTACATCAATATCAGTTCTTTTTAACATTTCCTGATAGTCATTGTACCAATCACAATTAAATTGGGTAGCAAGTTCTTGCGCCTTTGCAGCAGATCGACCAAAAATCGCAACCAACTCAGCATCAGGTATCGCTGAAATTGCCTGGGCATGCGTAGGGGTTATCGATCCGGTCCCTACTATTGCAAATCTTACTTTATTCATTTTGCACCTCGTTTTAAAAATTTTGGCAAATGTAGCCTTGTTCACTAGATTCCTGGTGGCAAAATATGATGGAATAACAATTCCAAATCATTATTGACTGGCTCCACTGATTTTTCAATTTTCATCCGTAATAAGCTTCCCTGCCAGCAGTCCCAAACTAAATCAGATAATTGCTGTGCTGGTAAATCCCTTCTTACTTTCCCCATTTCCTGTCCTACGAGAAAACGTTCCGCTAAAATTGATTTGTATTGACTTACAGATTGCTGCAAAGCCATACGACATTCTTCACTGGCCTCACTGATTTCAGCAGCAAGATTCCCTAATAAGCAGCCTTTTTTTATCTGGGCACATCTATATTCTTCAGCAATCGCCGAAAATGCTGTATACAGCGCCTTATAATAATCTTCTTCTTGGGTTGCCGTATCTAAGATACTTTCCCATCTTTCCGTACTTATGTCGGTATAATAGCGAATCACCGCTACGCCAAACTCCTCCTTACTCGAAAAATAATTGTAGAATGACCCTTTGGGAATATCGGCTGATGTAGCTATTTCTTGGATACCTGTAGCGTTAAAACCTTTTTGTTCAAAGAGTGATAAGCCAACTTCTAATAAATTTTGTTTTGTTTTTTCTAAATCTGCACTTTTTTTCCTCGCCATTTGTTACCACCTCTTGTAATCGTATCTTTCTGCTTTTTTGCCAATCCATTGTATAGATAGGAGAAAGAGGCAGATTTAGTCTGCCTCTTCTTCTGTCCAATGGCGCAATTAGTGTGACAATTGTTAAGACAATGTTTTTTCTGCACCAAGTTCAAAAGGAATTAATTCATCCGTTCTATTTTGATGTGTTTTTGTTACCCATGCTGGATCGGCAAGTAGAGCCCTGCCCACTGCTACTAAATCAAACTCTTTCTTCTGTAATCTTTCAATGAGAGGTGTAAGGCTTGTAGTCTTTGCACCTTTCCCTTCCATGAAAAAGTCGATAAAGTTATTGTCAAGACCAACAGATCCGACAGTAATCGTTGGTTTGCCAGTTAATTGCTTCGTCCACCCGGCTAAGTTTAGAGGTGATCCTTCAAATTCTGGTTCCCAATAACGACGAGTTGAGCAATGGAAAATGTCTACTCCTGCATCTACTAAGGGTGCTAAAAATTCAGCAAGTTGTTCCGGATTTTCTGCCAGCTTCGCACTGTAATTTCCTAATTTCCATTGAGAGTAGCGGAATACAATCGGGAATTCTGGGCCTACAGCTTGCCGGCAAGCGCGCACGATTTCAACGGCAAATCGGGTACGTGCAACCAGATCTCCGCCGTATTCATCCTGGCGCTGATTTGTTTTTCCCCAAAAGAATTGATCAATTAAGTATCCATGTGCACCATGAATCTCAAGCCCATCAAACCCTAGGCTTTTCGCATCACTCGCCGCCTGCCCAAATGCCTTAACGATATGTTCGATTTCGGACTTAGTCATTGGTTCAGTTACTTTTACCCCTGTAGCTACATCAATCCCTGATGGACCAATTGGTGGGGCAGTTGGATTCGGATTGTCACCATTTATTTGACGTGCCATTCCAACATGCCATAACTGAGGAATAATCTTGCCTCCTGCCTTATGAACGGATTCCACAACCTGTGACCAGCCACTCAGCGCTGCTTCCCCATGGAAATTAGGTCGACCTAGGCCTTCTGCTGCCGCAGGGTGATTAATCAATGTACCTTCAGTAATAAGCAATCCTACTTCATTTTCTGCTCGTCTTCTATAATATCCTGCCACATCTTCGCCAGGTACGCCATTAGGAGAAAATCCTCTTGTCATTGGCGCCATGGCAATTCGATTCGCTAATGATAAATTCCCAATCCTTACTGGTTGAAATAAAACCTCTAGATCATGATTTCTAATTTTCTCATTGTGTTCCATATGTATCTCTCCTTATGATAGCAGCGTAATTATTCAAACATACGCCACTAGTCTTTTAACTGCACATGCCGTCATTGGCGACAACATTTACTTCTTTACCAAACTTACAAGCTTAACGCTAATACTTGACGAACTACTTCCGTTGTTACTGTACCTTTTTCACCAAGCTTGACCATTCCATGTGCTTTTAAACCAGCAATGATCTTTTCGATTGTCTCTTCACCCAAGCCATAATCCGATAAGCGAGTTCTAACGCCCATAGTTTCAAAGAAGTTCCTAGTCTTCTCAATCGCTAACTCGATTTTTTCTGCTGGTGATAAGTTGATATCTATATTCCAAATTCGCTCACTGTACTGAAGAAGTTTAGCTGCTTTTTCTTCCTTCATCACTTCTAACATGGATGGTAGCACGATAGCCAATGTCTGAGCATGATCTAGTCCATATAAAGCAGTAATTTCATGTCCCACCATATGAGTAGACCAATCCTGAGGTACCCCGCTACCAATCAAACCATTTAGAGCAAGAGTAGCCGTCCACATTATATTAGCACGTACATCGTAGTTTTCTGGATCTTGTAAAGCAATTGGACCTTCTTCCACCAATGTCAAAAGCAGTCCTTCCGCAAACCGATCTTGCACTTTTCCTGCGACTGGGTAGGTCAGATATTGTTCCATCACATGAACAAAAGCATCTACAACCCCGTTAGCAATCTGCTTGTTTGGCAACGTATATGTATAAATTGGATCAAGTATGGAGAAACGTGGGAAAGTCACTGGACTAAAAAACGGTAATTTCGCCTGCAGAGCTTTCCTAGTTATTACAGCCCCATTATTCATTTCCGATCCCGTAGCTGGCAGCGTCAAAACTGTTGCAAAAGGTAATGCCGTATCGATAGGCAAATGTTTTTCAACCAATTCCCAAGGATCACCTTGCGTAAAAGGTACAGCTGCAGCGATAAACTTGGTTCCGTCAATAACTGAACCGCCTCCTACAGCCAATAGAAAATCATAGTTCTCTTTGCGTATTAATTCCACAGCCTTCATCAGAGTTTCATAAGTTGGATTAGGCTCAATACCGCCAAATTCTCCTAGTTGATAATCCTTCAATACCTCTTTAATTGTTTCTAGCAGACCAGTTTTTTTGACACTGCCGCCACCATAAATCACTAGTACTTTGCTATTGGAAGGAATCTCCTTTGGCAATCGCTTAATTTCACCTTTACCAAAAATAATTTTTGTCGGATTTGAAAATTGAAAATTTTGCACATTAACAACTCCTCAAAATAATTTTACAATGGTATACTTTCCCTTTATTATACGACTGGTCATATTTATTGTCAATAACGTTTCCTATGCACTATTTAATCTACTCTCCAAAAATTAATTTATTACTTCCCTCTCCTTATCATTTTCAACAATAATCCATTTTGTAGCTTCACTGCATCAGCAGGACATAATTCTTGGCAGCAATAGCAGCGGATACATTTTTTGTAGTCAATTACTGCTTTATTATCCATCATTTTAATTGCTTCAGGAGGGCAATGGGCGGCACATCGCCCACAAGCTATGCAACAATCCGCAATCACTGGCTTAGCTGTCAGCTGATTTTGAAAAAAGTCAACGACTGGGGCAGGTAACTTATTATCTAAGGATTCTAAATTACGAGGCTTAGCAAATTCTAATCGTATATTGCTACCACTTCCTACAATTTCTATATCTTTCATTCTTGGCGACAAATCTAAGGACAATGCCTTAGCTGCAACAGGCATGGTTTCCCCCTTATACCCCATCACTTCTGCCATGACCAAATCCACAGCAAAACCATTCCTTCCGCCTAGAAGTATATTAGCCTGCTTGGGCTTACCGTTTCGCGGTCCATGACCTTCCATACCAACAATACCATCTACTATATAAAGCACTGGCTTTATCACCTGTGCTAAGTCCACTAACATTCCAGCAAAATCGCTACGTTTTTTCATCCGTAGGTGAAACTGAGCCTTATCAGTCCCAACCATCAAACCGAATAGATTTTTCACTCCCCCTGTAACCCCCATAAAGGAATGAGTCTTCATCTTTGCCAATGAAATTACTTTATCTACTTGGATATAGGCTTTCGCTAAGACGAATTTTTTCACGGTACTACCTTGAGCAAAAGGTACTTCCACCTTATCGATAAAAGGTATAAGCTCTACGTCCTCGTGTTGGCATACCCTAAGAATACCGCATTTTTCAGCGGCCTTCAGTGTACTACTTACTCCAGGTGAGTCCCCCACAAGAGGAATCCCACCCGCTCCTTTAACTTGTCTTATCATCGCCCGGACGATTTCAGGATGGGTAGTCACTGCTTTGTCTGGCGGTAACCCTTCCAACATATTTGGTTTGAGTAAAACCTTATCTCCCGGCTTAATGAACTTTGATATACCTCCCAATTGATTAAGTAATTCATGCATTGCTAACGCAACTGCCTGTTCATCATAAGTATCTGCTTTTGTAATTACTACTTTGCTCACCTAATCACCTCAATTAATTATAATGAATACCTACTATACATTTTATTAGGAACTATCTCGAAGTACCAATTCATGGTGTCATTTCACTTTGTTTTTACATTAGTTAAATAAGCCCCTTATTTATTCATAATCTACAAATCATATATTTGTTTATGCATATATATTCTTTTTGAACGTGCCACTTCTAAAACTTCATACCAAGATAACTTTTTAAAGTAACTTAACATCTTCAGTTTCTTTCTCTGGAAACACCCCAGCTCTGCAGTTTTAATTCTTCAAAGCTGGTATGAAACATTATAACGGGAGGAGGTGGAACATTATCTAATTCTACATCCCTTTTCCTCTATAATAAATGACAAAATATTATAAGATAATCAGAATAAAAAACTCCACTGCTTAGTGGAGTTTTTATTCCGAGTTGTTAATAACCATCATTAATATTATAAATTTATTATTCTCTTACTGGCCATATATAACCAATGAAATTAAAACCTTCTTTATCTGTTTTTAAATCATCCATTTGCAAAGTTTCTGTAAAAGGATATAAATTACTTTTACGGGAATCAACAACAATCTCATTATTTTTAATTTCCCGTATAATGTCAACTTTAACTTTATTGTTAGTTGGATTAGTTCTTATTAATAACGCACCTATTTTTGCATCATGTGAGTCAGTTTTAGTTATCCATCCAGCCTTTTGTGCGTTATCAATCCACTTTGTTACATTTCCTTTCCAATTAACACCTGGTTCCTGAGCTACTTTATCAAATTCTTTAAGCATGTAAGCAGGAGCCCAATATTCAAAAAATCCTTTATACCTTGGCTCTTTAATTTCCATTTGATCCATGTAGGATACTTGATATTTCGCCGGATCTTTATCATAGTCATCTTGACGAATAGGCCAAATATAGCCCATAAACTTGCGACTATCCATCTTCCTCATATCATCATATTTTATTGCTCTGATAGTTGTTTTACCCCAACTATCAGTCACTTCAGATCTATAGTTTATTCCACCAAATGAGTATATACGATTACCAACTACCTTACCTACATTGTTCTCCTCTACAATAATACGATCAGACAATACGACTCGAACTATAGCAACATGTCCTCCATCTCTATCGAGACCTTGCCACTCTGCAATTGCTCCAACCATTGCGTCCCTAGCCATAGCCTTTGTTACCCAACCAGCTTGGTTGGCTTGTAAAGTCCAATCATAGTTAGTATTTAACCAGTTAACTCCTGGTTGCGGTGCAATTTTTTCAAATTCTTGGGCGGCATATTTAGCACAGATACCATCCGGTAACTGGTGCCAATCAGCAGCAAATGCAATGGCTGAAAAATACATATAAATAACCAAAATACTCAAGCTAATTTTTCTATACATACTGTAACTCCTTGTTAGACTTGTTCCTATTTTTAATTATTCCTCATATTTTTTTCTGTTCATAGTAGCCTCGGTTAATCATTTACTGTAACTTGTAGTGTTAACAAAACAAATGGCCTCCATTAAGCAAGTGTACTTATGGATGCCATCCATTTTAATACTTAATTACATAATAATCCATTTATAGGAAAATTACTACTACTAAAATAGTTCTTGCTAAAAAACAACATGCTGGGTACCACTCTTAGCGTACGAAATCCATCATTACCATCTACGATGGGTAGTTCCTCGCATCATAGATAACGACGAAAATTATTATTTATCGTTAACGACTATCCTCTCCCACTTCACTATCAAATCCTTCATTTTTTATTGTATTTCTTATAAAGGCATATTACCATGTTTTTTGGCCGGTCTGGTTTCACTTTTTGTTTCGAGCATTTTAAGAGCCTCAATAATACGTACTCTCGTTTCTTTAGGTTCAATAATCATATCCACAAAACCTCGTTCTGCCGCTTTATAAGGAGTAGCAAACTCTTCTACATATTTCTGGGTTTTTTCCATTACTTCTGCATCACCGCGAAAAATAATATTCGCTGCTCCTGCTGGTCCCATGACAGCAATTTCTGCTGTTGGCCATGCAAAAACCATATCAGCACCTAAGTGCCTTGAACACATACCAATATATGCCCCACCATAAGATTTACGAGTGATTACAGTGACTTTTGGTACTGTAGCCTCTGAATAAGCATATAATACCTTGGCGCCATGACGAATAATACCACCATATTCTTGGCTAGTACCTGGCAAGAATCCAGGAACATCCACTAAATTAACTAGGGGAATATTAAAAGCATCACAGAAGCGGATAAATCGAGCGCATTTATCCGATGTATTAATATCCATACATCCAGCCATTACCTTAGGCTGGCTCGCAATAATCCCTACACTTTTGCCATCTAGGCGAGCAAAGCAAGTAATAATATTCTGGGCAAAAAAAGGTTGTGCTTCGTAAAATTCCCCATTATCCACAATCATTTTTATAATGTTTTTCATATCATAAGGAATACTAGGATCATCTGCAATAGCCGAATTTAAGGCCTCTTCCATGCGATTTGCCTTATCCTCAGTCTCATATCTAGGCGGAGTTTCCAAATTATTGTTTGGTAAAAAGCTTAATAAATAACGAATCTGTTCCAGACAATCCTCATCATTGGCTGTCACAAAATGAGCAACCCCTGATATCTCATTATGAGTCATAGCTCCCCCTAAGGTTTCAGCAGACACCTCTTCACCTGTCACAGTCTTAATAACTTGTGGTCCTGTAATAAACATTTGACTCGTTTTATCTACCATATAAATAAAATCAGTTAATGCTGGAGAATAAACGGCACCGCCTGCACAAGGTCCCATAATAACAGAGATCTGTGGAATAACTCCTGAGGCCATGGTGTTATTAAAAAAGATATCCCCATACCCTGCCAACGCATCAATTCCTTCTTGGATCCGCGCACCACCAGAATCATTAATGCCAATAATAGGTGCTCCCATCTTCAATGCCATTTCCTGCACTTTTACAATTTTAGCAGCATGCATTTCTCCTAAGGAACCTCCGACTACCGTAAAATCTTGGGCAAAAACAAACACGAGTCGTCCATTGACCGTACCATAACCAGTTACTACCCCTTCACCAGGGCTTTCTTGTTTTTCCATACCAAAATTGATACAACGATGTTTTACAAACTGATCAAACTCAATAAAAGTATTCGGGTCAAGAAGCCTTTCGATACGCTCACGAGCAGTCATTTTACCACTAGCATGCTGTTTTTCAATACGTTTTGCGCCACCGCCCAATTTAATTGTCTCTTGCTGTGTCTTCAAATTCTCAATTTTTTCCAAAACTGTTTTCATCTATATTCCCTCCGAATTTTATACTAGGTTATATATTCAGATACTATTACCTGGTACTAATTTTAAATCATGTTCATTATATCAGACCTTGCTGCCTTTATCAAGTTTGCGAACACCAGGATATAAAATACTAGCGCCTCAAAAAAACATAATGCAATATAGTCTGAGAGGTCAGCGAATTTCATCCGCTGACCTCTCAGTCTATAGAAGGAGCCGACGGTTCGCTTGCTTCCATGCCTAAACTATTAGATTTCTAGGAGCCATTATATTATTTTCGTCGTTAAAGATGATACGGTTCTGTGTATCACCTCTAACGGCGAAATTTATTGTACGTCAAATAAGTCAATCCTAATCCCATTGTTTCTCAACTCAACGGAATCGCCAGACCGTGTCTCTCCCGCAATTGCATGAGAAAGGAATTGCTTAAAAAGTAAAATAGGCATAATACTATGTCATGCACTTAAATTGCATTAAACATCCAATAAATCACCGGGTACCGAATAACAAGAAAAATATACTGCAAATAAATTATATTTATGATCTAGAAGCAGACTCAAAGCTACTTGAATCAAACAATAAGTACAATGATGCTACCAGTCCACTGAGCATTATATTTACATTTCCTCCTGCTGACGGTGCAAGTTATAATAATACCCTTGATGCCTTAATAATTCGTCATGGGTACCAATTTCCGCAATATTGCCACATTCCATCACCACAATCATATCGCACCGCCTAACGGTTGATAGACGATGGGCAATCATAATCATCGTCCTTCCTTCAGCGATACTATCAAGATTATCCATAATAATACGTTCTGATTCATAATCAAGAGCACTAGTAGCTTCATCAAAAATCAGTACGCTAGGATTAGGTAGCAGCGCCCTAGCAATGGCAATACGTTGCCGTTGCCCCCCTGATAATGCGGCACCCCGTTCTCCCACACTAGTATCATATGCCTTAGGCAATTCGTTTATAAACTCATGGGCCCCAGAAATTTGTGCCACTTTTTGTATTTCTTCAAGCGTAGCCTCTGAACGAGCAGTAGCAATATTTTGGGAGATAGAACCATTAAATAAATAATTCTCTTGTAGTACCACACCAATCTGGCGGCGTAGCCAAGCTGGCTCCACTTGCACCAAATCCACACCATCAATCAAAACCCTACCTGATTCAGGCACATACAGACGCTGGATAATTTTTGTCAATGTGCTTTTCCCCGAGCCAGAGCGCCCAACAATCCCTACACGCATACCAGCTTTAATATGCAAGCTAACTTGCCGTAACACCTCACTCGTATCACTACGATAACGGAAAGTTACCCTATCGAGAATAATTTCACCACGAATATAAGGCAAAGTCGTACGATTAGGATTAAAGGTAGGCTCACTATCTTCATTGAGAATATCCCCCAACCGATCCACCGAAACTCGGGTTTGCTGAAAATACTGCCACATATTTACAAGCCTGAGAATTGGAGCAATTACCTGACCAGCCAACATTTGAAAAGCCACCAATTCACCAATTGTCATTTTATTATCCATAACAGCATGTGCGCCAATCCACAATATAGCCAATGTAAAAAGCTGTTGAATAAAAGAACCAATATTGCCAGCAACATTAGCTAAATTAGCAGTAGCAAAGGATGCTTTTGCGTAGCGAGTTAACAATTGCTCCCATTTCTGCACAAAATGAGGCTCAATAGCTAACGATTTTACAGTTTGAATACCAGTCACAGCCTCAATTAGAAAGGCTTGATTTTCCGTCCCAGCAGTAAATTTATCATTTAAGCGCCGTCGAAAAATTGGCGTTACCACTATGTTCAGTATTATGTATAATGGCAACGCCACCAATGCCGCCAAACTCAAAACTCCGCTATAAACAAACATCACTGCAATATAAACCACAGCAAACACTATATCCAGTACAAGTGTCAATGACGATCCTGTAATAAATTGACGCACATTTTCCAATTCTCTCACTCGTGAAACTACATCACCTACCTGCCAAGTTTCAAAATATTTAATAGGCAGAGCTGTAATGTGACGAAATAACTCGGAACTTAATGTTACATCTATTTTATTCGTAGTGTTCGTAAATAAATAACTACGCACTGCTGTCATCCATACCTGAAATATAGCTACTACCACCATGGCCAACACCAATACATCCAAAGTATTTAAACTACGATGTACTAGTACTTTATCAATAATAGTCTGGGTAAACATTGGTGCAGCCAGCCCAAATAATTGTAAAATAAACGATATTAACAATACTTCGCTAAATAGCCCCTTGTACCGCAATACAACTGGTACAAACCAAGCCAGATTGAACTTTCTAGCTGCCTCCTCAAGCCCTACTCGCTTAGTAATAAGTATGACTTGCTGGCTCCAGGCCTGAAACAGATTTTGCAAGGAAATAGTAAAGGGTTGAGGTTTATAGGGATCAATGAGAACTACCTTGTCCCCTTCCCTGCGCACCACTAAAACATAATTACCATTTTTTAAAATAACCACTGCTGGCAAAGGGTATTGGAGAAACTTTTCCTGTTCCGCCTTAACCAACCGAGCCTTCATTCCCAAATCCTTAGCAGCACGAACAAAGGCAACATCATCCATGCCAACTGCGCCTACTACATAAGCACGACGCATTTGTACGATATCTGCTGGAATTCCTAGTATTTTAGCCACTGTCACTAGACATATTAAAGCCGTATCTATATGTTGAGGTCTTGAGCTCATTTCTTCAACATGTTGTTCTGTCTTCATTCTTATCTCTCCCTCAAGGCCTCGCTCTGATAACGGCGGAAGGGGTCAAGGAAGAATTCAATAATGCGTTTCTGCCTTATCTTTATTTCCGCACTGGCTGTCATACCTGGTCCTAAAAATACTTCTTTATCGCCTACCAACACATTATTCTTATCCAGATTAAGCATTACCCGATAAACTCGCCCCTTATCTTTATCTTCTACTGCATCTGGACTGACATCAACTACCACTGCATCAATGGTACCATATTTTTGGAAACTAAAGGTCTCAATTTTTATTTCTGCCTGTTGACCATTATGGACAAATCCAATGTCCTTGTTGGCAACCCAAGACTCTACTGCCAAAGTAACATCCTCAGGCACAATTACCATAAGTGGTTGAGCAGCAGTAACGACTCCACCAACGGTATGCACAGCCAACTGTGTCACCCTACCATCCACTGGTGCTGTAATATGTGACAATCGTTCTTTTTCGGCAGTCTTTTTTAATTCTTCATTGTAGGCCGCCACTTGTTTGCGGTCCTCTACCAATTTAGTATCTATGTCTCGATCATGTTCAGCTATGACGCCCGCCTGTACCTCCCGGCTTTGTGTAATTGCTGATTGTAATCGATTGAGATTAGCAATTTGAGAAGCCAGATTTTGTTCCAGCTCCAATCGTTTCGATCGATAATCAAGCAACACAAACATAGCTACAGCATTTTGAGCTACCAATTTATCAATACGTTCTTCCCTATCTTTAGCAATATCATATAATACCTGAAATTTATCTCTGTCAATCATCGCCATTTCTAAGCTAACTTGATTCTGCGCAATACTAGACTCTGCGCCTGCCAGTTTAGCGCGAAATTCACTTTGCCTACTCTGATAAAGTCTAAGTTGAAATTCTAGATCTTTAGCGTCAAGCTCTGCTGTTGTTTGTGGTGAGAAAGGCGCACCCGTTTTTTCAGCCATCAACCTTTCCATTTCCAAATTGTAATATACTAACTCTTTCTTTACGCGAGCTAAATCAGCTGCCGAAAAAGTAGTATCCAATTCCATCAATAACTGCCCTTTAGTTACCTTATCACCATCCTGCACACCAATAGCCTTAACGACACCTTTATCTTCAGCCTGTACCACTTTAACAGACCCTACAGGGATTAATTTTCCTGGGGCTACTGCCACCTCATCTACATGACCAAATATGGACCATATTATACCGAGGGTAATAAGGAGAAATATTGTCCACATGACAATTCGCCCAGTTGGCGATGGTGGTTTTTCCATCACTTCCAAGACAGCTGGCAAAAAATCTTTTTCACTTGAGGACAAACGTCCTTTAACATGCATACCAAAATACATTTGTAACTTTTTTAACATTATCGTACCTCTTGTTGTAACATATATAAATTATAATACAAACCTTTTTTAGCAAGTAGTTCCTCATGTGTTCCCTGCTCAACGATACAACCCCTGTCGACTACTACAATAAGATCACATCGCCGCACCGTAGACAACCTATGAGCAATAATCAGCGCTGTACGGCCAGCAGTAATATGATCCATATTCTTCATAATAATACGTTCTGACTGATAGTCCAAAGCACTGGTGGCTTCATCGAAAATCAAAATCCTTGGATTCACAAGAATAGCCCTAGCAATAGCAATGCGTTGACGCTGCCCCCCAGACAAGGCCATACCTCGTTCTCCGACTCGAGTGTCATAGCCTTCAGACAATTCCAGAATAAATTCGTGGGCACCAGCAATCTCAGCTGCACGAATGACCTCCTCCATGGATGCTCCCGGACGAGCAGTGGCAATATTATCTCGCACACTACCATTGAATAGAAAGTTTTCCTGAAGAACCACACCAATTTGACGCCTTAGCCACGCTGGATCCATCTGGGATACATCCCCGTCATCCAGTAAAATTCGGCCTTTTTCCGGTAAATATAACCGCTGCACTAGCTTGGTTAAAGTGCTCTTGCCAGATCCTGATCGTCCCACAATACCGATCTTCATACCTGCTTTAATATGTAAACCAATTCCTTGTAATACAGGTGGTGCATCAGGTACATAGCGAAAAACTACTTGTTCAAAAGTAATACTGCCTTGCAGAGGTTTTAGTCCCCCTTGCACCCCAGAATGATTTACCATTTCTGGTGGCGTAGCAATAATATCTCCCAGCCGTTCAGCTGACAATGCCGCTTGCTGAAACTGCTGCCACATGCCCATCAACCTTTGAAGAGGCTCCCCTGCCTGCCCTGCCAACATTTGAAATGCAATTAATTGACCAATCGTCATATGCCCATCAATTACCATATGCCCACCAAACCATAACAAAGCAAAGCCAGATAAACGCTGAATTAGGGAACCGCTATTTCCCAGGATAATACCAACTACTGCACTATCAAAAGTAGTCTTAACATAACGTGACAGCATTTGTTCCCAACGATAATTAAATTGGGGCTCAACCGCCAAAGATTTTATGGTATGAATGCCTGTCACTGTCTCCACCAGAAAAGAATTACTTTCCGCCCCAGCAGCCCATACTGCCTCTAAGCGTTTTTGATAAATGGGAGTAGCGAAAATATTTTGAAAGAGAAAAAATGGCATAGCCGCTAAGGCAATCCAAGTTAGAAAAGAGCTGTAATAAAACATCACAGCAATAAACACTATAGAAAAAAAAGTATCCATTAATGCCGTTAAAGCCGTACCCGTCATAAACTCTCTGATAGTATTTAAGGCTGATATACGCATGAGGGTATCACCCACACGCCGCAGTTCAAAATAGCGAAGTGGCAAAGCAGTAATATGACGAAATAATCTGGCACCCAAGATGACATCCACCTTGTTCGTAGTATGAGTAAATACATAAGTTCGCAAAATACCCAAGGCTGTCTGAAGCACTCCTGAGGCTAAGAGGGCTACTGCCAATACATCTAATGTGGATGTCCCATTATAAGGAAGAACCTTGTCTATAATAACTTGAGTAAATAAGGGCGTCACAAGACCAAATAATTGAAGAAAAAATGCCGCAACTATGGTTTCAGCGAAAAACTTTTTAAACAGTATTAACGATGGCATAAACCAACCAACATTAAAACGCTTCTTACATTCTTTGAAACTGAAAGGTTTTCTAAGAGTAATAATTTGACCGCTCCATAGTTTTACAAACTCTTCTACAGCTACAGTCTGACTTCGCCGCGTCCTAGGATCAAATACGATAATTCTCCCCTCAGTACAACGCCCAATCACCACATAGCCGTCACCCTGCATAATGGCAATAGCCGGTATCGGCTGATTTCCAAGCTCGCCTGTAGGTACACTCAGTTTCTTTGTCTTCAGTTTTAAACATTTTGCTGCCTGGATTAAGGTGTTAGTATCCATCAGCCTCTCGCCTAGTCTACAGTTCTGGCGCAGTGCCTCTTCCTCAGCAGCTATCCCTAAAGCCTGAACCACCAACACCAGACAAACCAGCCCGGTATCAACTGACTTATCATCTAGAATGTCTTCTTGTTCCTGTAAAAGTTTCATCATAATCTGTTATACCTCGACAAAATCGTTTATTAACAATACCTAAATTGTTTAATTCGCTAATAAATGATAATTACCTTTGAAATCGACATATCCTCTGGTAATATGTAAAGTTTAATTCTTATTGCTTGCTATGAAACTCATCAATTTCTATTTCATAAAAAACTAGCTTCAGAATGTAAACAAAGTCGTTAATGCAATTTTAATGCTTCTTTAATCTTGTTTTTAAGTGTATCTAGCTATTTTAAAAACATAGTTTGTCTACAACCTGAAAAATATCCCCCCCAAGGAGCTAAATAATCTGCAAATTAAATACCGGCTAAAGAGATAATACATGTTAATAGTGATTCATGAGAACCCCCTAAAGTATATTTTATCTACTTTAGGGGGTTCTCTTTATAGGCCAAACTCTTTTATATTAAACTACATTATATCCTAAATCGGCAATTGCGCCTTTATCCAGTGAAGTAATTGGGTATCTTGCTCCTGGGGTTGCATACGGGTTCATAATGGGATGGGTTCCGTCGCTCATTACGGTTGGTCCAAAATGATCGAGTCCCGTATTGAGCGGCACCGGACCACCGTACGCCAATTCTGCATTTTGTCCAATGAAATTGGTTCCAGATATAAGATTGTGCCACTGTTGGGATGTACCAATACCAAGAACATGTCCCATTTCATGTGTGGCTACATTTAAAAAGTCAATTTGATTACTTGGTATATCGTTGGTTGTCAGCGGAGTCTGATCGAAATACCAGTTTGTATCAATATCGAACTGAATAGCTCCCGCCTCTGGCTCAAACGCTGATCCAGCATGGTAACCGCCGCTACTGCTTGGTCCGCCAAGTCCCAATAAGCTTCCGCCTTGTCCTAATTGATGAGCCCCAACAAAGATGGTCAGATCAGCACCTGGAGTTAGATTACTACTATTAATTAATGTCCCTGTACCGGTAGAAGGATTCGTGATATAAAAAGACTGTCCAGGCGTAATACTAGGGAAATTTTCGTTGATAACACTTTCCCAAGCACTAGCCGCTTCATTCAACACCTGCCGTTTAAGAGGGTCATCAAAGAAATGGTTGGTATCCAGTGAATAGTCAAACTCAATATTGAAAGCTCCTGGCGTAGTATTTAAATCACTACTCCAGCTGAAATTGGAAATACTATCGGTGGAACCATCTCCAAAGATAAAATTATCTACTTTGTTAGAACCTCCCAGATACCAATTTTTCATGGTAATGGAATCACTGCCTGCTGTTTTCAACACAAGATCATTACTATTCTTCGTGATGATTACATTACTTTTATTAATCCCAGCTCCAAACTTAATCGTATCACCACCGTTGCCAGCCATATCCATAATGGTGTCTTGCCCAAAACCAGAATTGAAAACGTAAGTATCATTGCCAGCGCCACCATATAGTGTATCGTTACCCGATCCACCAATCAAAGTGTTAGCACCAGCACCACCCTTTAATATATCATTGCCAGCACCACCATCAATCGTTACGTCACTAGCACCAGCGGTAATCGCATCGGCAAAATTACTGCCAACTACTTTTTCAATACCAACAAAGTTTATTTTACTTAAATCAATAATGGCACCTACAGTAGAGCTTGCAGCAGTCAATGTATCAACCCCGGTTCCACCATCAAAGAGAATCCCTGCCGAGTTAAATACTAGAGTATCATCACCTGCGCCGCCGTAAAGTTTGTCAGCTCCTCCTTTGCCATCAAGGACATCGCTATTGCCTCCGCCTGTTAGTACATTTGCCACAGTGTTACCTGTAAGAGTATTACTTCCTGAGCCACCGATAACATTTTCAAAGTCGGTAAATTGAGTTGTTAAATTAATTGTTAAGGATCCTGTCTGGGCACTAGCATCCAGAGTATCCGTGCCTACCCCACCTTTTATTTTAGTAGGGTCATAGGAAGTGTAGTATTTTACCGTGTCATTGCCAGCGCCTGCATCAATGGTATCAATACCAGCACCGCCATCAATTATGTCATCGCCATTACCAGATGAGATAATATCATTACCGCTGGTCCCTTTAATGACGTCATTATAATTACTGCCAATTACCTGTTGAATATTAGAAAAAACACCATTCGTTAAATCAATACTAACACCCGTCGCAGACGGAGCAGCCGTTAGAATATTTACTCCCGTACCACCGTCTACAAGAGCGTTGCCAGCATGGAACACCATCGTATCATTTCCATTACCGCCATAGATACTATCGGCACCCTTTCCGCCATCAATATAATCGTTACCATCCCCACCAATTAAGATATTTGTTTGATCATTACCAGTTAAAGTGTCGTTGCCTGAGCCACCTGTAATGTTTTCAAAGTCTTTAAATTGGGTTGCTAAGTTAATATTGACAGCAGTAGTAAGAGCGCTAGCATCTAATGTATCTATGCCATTACCGCCCTTTACGCTAGTAGCGGTAAGCGTCGAATAATATTTGACAATATCATCGCCATCGCCAGCAATAATGATATCACTGCCACCCTTTCCATCAATAATATCATTACCTGCTCCGCCTATCAGAGTATTGACACCAATGGTACCTGTCAACACATCGTCACCTAAGCCGCCAGTTATATTTTCAAAGTCAGTGAACTGGGTACCCAGATTAAAAGTTACTCCAGTCGTCTGAGCACTGGCATCCAATGTGTCAATCCCTAATCCACCTTTTATTTGGGAAGGAGTATAGGAAGCATAATATTTTACAGTATCATTGCCGGCTCCCGCATCAATCGTATCATCACCGCCACCGCCGTCAATGACATTAGCAAGTGCATTGCCTGTTAACGTATCATTGCCAGAAGTTGCAATAATGTTTTCGATATCTGGGAATTGGTTTAGATTAATAACAGTGGAAGATAAAGAGCTTGCATCTAAGGTATCAATACCAGCTCCACCCTTTATATTAGTAGGTACAATTGATGTATAATACTTTATTGTATCATTTCCAGCACCGCCATCAATAATATCATTACCGCCACCACCGTCTATAATATCATCACCAGCTCCACCAGATAAATTGTCCGCCCCGGCAGTGCCGATCAAAGTATCGTTATAATTACTGCCTACAAACTTTTCAATATTGGTAAACATGGACGAATTCAAGTCAATAGTTACGCCGCTAGCAGAAGAGGCAGCAGTCACAATATCTACCCCGAGTCCACCATCTACCAAAACATCCGCTGAGTCAAATACAATAGTATCATTTCCAGCCCCGCCATAAATTTTATCGCCACCAATGCTACCATCAAGATAGTCGTCTCCTGCGCCACCATCCAATGTATCATTTCCTGCGCCGCCAACTAAAGTATTCGCTAACGCATTACCAGTCAAAACATCAGCACCAGTACCACCTACAATGTTTTCAAAGTCAGTAAACTGCGTATTAAGATCGATATTTACTCCTGATGCCTGTGCACTGGCATCCAGTGTATCAATCCCTAATCCACCTTTTATTTTGGAAGGAGTATAGGAAGCATAATATTTTACAGTATCATTGCCGGCTCCCGCATCAATCGTATCATCACCGCCACCGCCGTCAATGACATTAGCAAGTGCATTACCTGTTAATATGTCATTGTTAGCGGTAGTAATAAGATTTTCAAAATCAGTAAACTGAGTAGTAAGATTAATAGTTAATCCAGTGGCCTGTGCACTGGCATCCAACGTATCAATACCTGCTCCACCTTTTATTTTAGTAGGGTCATAAGAAGTATAATATTTTACCGTGTCATTGCCAGCGCCTGCATCAATGGTATCAATACCAGCACCGCCATCAATTATGTCATCGCCATTACCAGATGAGATAATATCATTACCGCTGGTCCCTTTAATGACGTCATTATAATTACTGCCAATTACCTGTTGAATATTAGAAAAAGCACCATTCGTTAAGTCAATACTAACACCCGTCGCAGACGGAGCAGCCGTTAGAATATTTACTCCCGTACCACCGTCTACAAGAGCGTTGTCAGCATGGAACACAATCGTATCATTTCCATTACCGCCATAGATACTATCGGCACCCTTTCCACCATCAATATAATCGTTACCATCCCCACCAATTAAGATATTTGTTTGATCATTACCAGTTAAAGTGTCGTTGCCTGAGCCACCTGTAATGTTTTCAAAGTCTTTAAATTGGGTTGCTAAGTTAATATTGACAGCAGCAGTAAGAGCGCTAGCATCTAATGTATCTATGCCATTACCGCTCTTTACGTTAGTAGCGGTAAGCGTCGAATAATATTTGACAATATCATCGCCATCGCCAGCATTAATGATATCACTGCCACCCTTTCCATCAATAATATCATTACCTGCTCCGCCTATCAGAGTATTGACACCAATGGTACCTGTCAACACATCGTCACCTAAGCCGCCAGTTATATTTTCAAAGTCAGTAAACTGGGTAGTAAGATTAATAGTTACTCCAGTCGTCTGTGCACTGGCATCCAGTGTATCAATCCCTAATCCACCTTTTATTTTGGAAGGAGTATAGGAAGCATAATATTTTACAGTATCATTGCCGGCTCCCGCATCAATCGTATCATCACCGCCACCGCCGTCAATGACATTAGCAAGTGCATTACCTGTTACTGTGTCATTGTTAGCGGTAGTAATAAGATTTTCAAAATCAGTAAACTGAGTAGTAAGATTAATAGTTAATCCAGTGGCCTGTGCACTGGCATCCAACGTATCAATACCTGCTCCACCTTTTATTTTAGTAGGGTCATAAGAAGTATAATATTTTACCGTGTCATTGCCAGCGCCTGCATCAATGGTATCAATACCAGCACCGCCATCAATTATGTCATCGCCATTACCAGATGAGATAATATCATTACCGCTGGTCCCTTTAATGACGTCATTATAATTACTGCCAATTACTTGTTGAATATTAGAAAAAACACCATTCGTTAAGTCAATACTAACTCCCGTCGCAGACGGAGCAGCCGTTAGAATATTTACTCCCGTACCACCATCTACAAGAGCGTTGTCAGCATGGAACACAATCGTATCATTTCCATTACCGCCATAGATACTATCGGCACCCTTTCCACCATCAATATAATCGTTACCATCCCCACCAATTAAGATATTTGTTTGATCATTACCAGTTAAAGTGTCGTTGCTTGAGCCACCTGTAATGTTTTCAAAGTCTTTAAATTGGGTTGCTAAGTTAATATTGACAGCAGTAGTAAGAGCGCTAGCATCTAATGTATCTATGCCATTACCGCCCTTTACGTTAGTAGCGGTAAGCGTCGAATAATATTTGACAATATCATCGCCATCGCCAGCATTAATGATATCACTGCCACCCTTTCCATCAATAATATCATTACCTGCTCCGCCCATCAGAGTATTGACACCAATGGTACCTGTCAACACATCGTCACCTGAACCGCCAGTTATATTTTCAAAGTCAGTAAACTGGGTAGTAAGATTAATAGCTACTCCAGTCGTCTGGGCACTGGCATCCAACGTATCAATACCTAATCCACCTGTAATTTTAGAAGGAGTGTACGAAGTATAATACTTTACAATGTCATTTCCAGCTCCTACATTAATGGAATCATCACCGCCACCACCATCAACTACATCATCGCCTGCAGTACCAAGAAGTATGTCGTTCCCTGTTGTTCCATTGATATTTGCCATGTTTTTCTCCCCCATTTTTTCTACTAACTTACTAAAATACAACCAGCATGTACTACTTGTAAAAAACAAAAAACCAGACAGATTGTCTGGTTTAACATCATTTCTTACGAAATGGTAACCTGGCAATCATAGACTTCCTACAGTCCTTAGACCCATGGCTTTGCGCCCTCACCTTTCAGTAAGTTTGCCTAATTTTATGTGTAAAAAAAAATGTCATTTTTTGTAACATCATTACCATTATTAAACTATATTATTATTATGTTGTCAATAAAATTAAATTATAATTTAATAAACTTCATTTAGAAAATTCTTTTGTTTTAGAATCGTACTTACATACAAGTACTGATTTTCTTATTTGTAAAACTTTTGAATCAATTAAATCATATTTTATTGGTACAGGCTGAAGTCATGAGGATTTACAGTGAAAAAATGAGATTGCTTTTCACACGGTATGCCTTCCCCGTGATTGTTGTTATCCACCAACAACAAAATACTTTCTATTGGTGAACAACAACAAAAAAGGCTCTAGCAAGAAAGCTAGAACCCTTGATTTCATATGGTGCGCCTGGGGCGATTCGAACGCTCGACACACGGCTTAGAGTTTTTAGGCTATAGTTTTATTAAAAACAACAGGCTTTAATACATGCAAACTGCGTAAATTTCAATAGCTTTCTTCTATATAATTGCTTTCTATTCATTTCATATTATCTTGTATTGGTGGACAAAAATCTGATTGACTATTATGGCTGCTTTATGATTTTCGGAACCCCATTCTGTTATGACAATTTGTTGCGAGTTTGTTGAAATTTATTGTTTCACCTGTTTAAACAACCAGTCTCTAACACCTTCAATCGTATAGGCGTACTGCCAGGTATACCGATGGTTGCCGTTCTTGAAGACCGTATAATAGATGTTACTGCCTGCGGCAAGCATATTACTCACATCAGTTGCGAATTCCGCCGCACTGGATTCCGCAGACCAAGTTGCCTTGCTGACAGTAGCACCCTGCTTCTTCAAAGCTTCAGTGATGGAATCCATGCCTGGGTTAGCCTTGTTATCACCCTCAGATACAACGATCCATAAGTTTTTCTTTACCATTGGAGTTACCTTGTTCACATCCCACTGACAAGCAACCAATAGTGATGCTGCAAACATGTCAGGATACTTGATCTCCATAGCAATAGAAGTCATTCCTCCCATTGATTGACCAGTGTTATATAGACGGTTGGAATCTATGCTGTACTGCTTTTCTAAATCTTTTACAAGATCCACTGTGATATCCATTTGTTCAGTAGTCTGAGAAGTGTCATCAGCAATAATACTAGTATACTGTGGGGCGAGTACAAAGCATTCGTTCTTTGCTTGTTCAGATGGTTCTGCCCAGACAACAGCTCCTAAGCCCTGAGTTAATGTATTTGTAGGGTTGTTGCTAACAACACCTGCATCATGCATAAATAATACCAACGGATACTTCTTAGACGGATCGTAATTTTTTGGCACATATAGATTGTACATCAATTTTTCATTGTTGTAGTTTGGATCTGTATAAACAAGTTTCTTGAAGTCATCCACCACTAAATTAATGTCCTTACTGTTTGTCATCACCTTGGAATCCGCCTTGTAGGTTTGACCTCCCACAGTTGCGATGTCGCCGCTCTGTGTTACATTGACTGTCAATGGTTTGCTTTCGGCTGAATCAGTTGCTACGAAGCCTAAGGTTGGACCACCGTTGCCAGGGGGCCGATTCCCCCCCTGAGAAGCACCCTGCTCGGCATTGCCATTTTGGCCGTTACCAGCTCCATTGGCATCATTGCTTGCTCCATTGCCACCACCATATCCTGTATCAGGTGTAATAGTTGTATCAAGCTCAACAATGACATATTGACCGTTTACGCCCTTATATGCTTTTTCCGCCGCAGTATTGGCATATACCTTCGTAACATTCTTGTCTTCAACCGTGAAGTCTGAGGCCTTTAGCTTAGAGGTGTCTATGGCGCTATCGTATTCCACTGCTACAGCGCTTACCTTTTGTCCATCCCCAAATACCTCATTGATTGCTGTGACACTTTTAATATGCTTATGCTTCATATTTTCTATCGTCATTTGTTTGTTCCCCAAAGCATCAGTTATTTGTACATCCACGCCCTCTGCTGCAAATGTTAATGAATTCATTGTCATCACAAGCATTAGAAATGCTATTAAGGTTGATACTATTCTTTTCATTTATAAACTACTCCGTTCACAAGCTCGGTGGCAATGGTAAGAACCCGTTGTAACCGAGCTTTTTTTTATTTTACAACTATGATTTTGAAATTACAGGCAACTACAAAAAATATGTAACCAGGAATCTACTGCATATTCCGGTTTGATTCGGCCACCAATTCCGGTCACATGCGGCCACTCGCTTACTTATTGGCCCTTAAGTCACTTTTCCAGCTTTACTCCGTTTTTCTCAAAGTGTTGCATTCTTTATTGCAATCTACACTGCTTTTTTTCTAATCTTAAATAGTATAACATGGGCCTTTTATTGCTTTGAAGGGTTACACAGTTTTTTTGAATGCATTTAAAATTTATGATTTATCATAATTTCCCAGATCATTTCTCTAAAGTTACAGCCTTTTTCCTGGACTCACGCCAGCCAGCAATCTTTTCTGCAATATTCTCCACTACAACAAAGAGAACAGGAATTAGAAATATTCCAATTGAAGTTGCTGCAAGCATACCACCAACAACGGCTGTTCCCATGGAATTTCTGGCCGCGGCGCCGGCGCCTGTTGCCATAACTAAAGGCAAGCAACCGATAATAAATGCCAATGAGGTCATAAGAATCGGCCGCAAACGGGTTTTCGCCGCTTCAATAGCAGCCTGTACCGGCTTCATGCCACTATCAACTCTGACTTTGCCAAACTCAACAATGAGGATAGCATTTTTGGCAGCCAGGCCAATAAGCATAACTAACCCAATTTGCATATATACACTATTTTCCAAATTGCACACATACTGGAACAGGAAGGCTCCAAAAACACCGGTTGGTACCGAAAGCAATACCGCAAAGGGAACACTCCAGCTTTCATACAAAGCAGCCAAACACAAAAAGACAAACACAATCGCCAGCCCGAAAGCAAGCGCCGTACGCGAGCCGGCAAGCTTTTCCTCACGGCTTTGCCCCGACCACTCATAGGTATAACCCTCAGATAAAGTTTGCTGTGCCACCTCTTCGAGTGCAGCCATAGCTTGGCCGGAGCTGTACCCGTCTGCCTGTCTGCCGTTGATTTGAACAGCCTTAACCCCATTATACCGGGTAATAATAGTTGGCGCATTAATCTGCTTGGGTTTAAGTAGTGTGTTTAACGGAACCATCACGTTATTGGAACTTTTTACATAAAGAAAACGGGTTGCATCCACATCACCACGGAATGTGTTTTCTGCTTGCACGATAACTTTATAGGATCGACCAAATTTATTAAAATCGTTAACCTGGCTGCCACCAAGGAATACTTGCAATGCCGTAAATACATCATTAACAGCCACTCCCAGTTGTTCAGCCTTTTCACGGTCTACCTCAAATTCATAGCTTGGAGTATTGGCTTTAAAGTTTGACGATATCGAGGCAATCTCCGGACGCTCTTTTGCGGCCGTCACGACTTTTTGGGCCATGCTGTCCAAATCATTCAGTGAACCACCACTCCGATCTTGCAACATCAGGGTAAAGCCGCCAACCGTTCCCAATCCCGGTAAGCTCGGGGGAGCAAATGAAATTACTGTGCCTTCCGGATACTGAGCTCCATCCATGATTGTCTGTTTTATTTCGTCTTTTAGCTGTAATTCGGGTTTTTGCCGCTTATCCCAAGAATCCAGAGAAATAGACATGGCTCCGGCATTAGGCTTTGAGCCTCCACCCAGTATATCCCTGCTTGGCATCAACATGATATTTTTAACCCCAGGCTGCGCACTTACTTTTTCGGTAAATTGCCGCATAACATCAATTGTTCTGTTCAAACTGGATGCCTCAGGTAAAGTAATAGACGTCATATAATAGCCCTGGTCTTCATCAGGTACAAAGGAGGATGGCACCAGTTTATATAATCCCCCAGTCAGGATGAGTAACACGATAAGCAGAACCAGGCACAGGCGGGCTTTAGGAATAATCCTGCCTAGTCCATTGCCATACCGCGCCAGATTGTTTTCAAACCAATTATTGAATTGGCTAAAAAAACGCGCCAACACACCGGGGTGCTCCTGTTCTTCATGGGGTTTAAGTAGCATCACGCACAGGGCCGGTGTAAGTGACAAAGCAACAATGGCTGACAAAGCCATTGAAACCACGATGGTTAACGCAAATTGTTTATATAAAATTCCCGTAGTACCGCTTAAAAACGCAACCGGAATAAATACCGACGCCAAGACAAAGGCAATGGCAACAACCGGGCCGGATACTTCACTCATGGCCCGTTTAGTAGCCGTGAGCGGCGAAAGCCCTGAATAGCGCATATGATGTTCGACCGCTTCAATAACGACAATGGCGTCATCAACAACCAGACCGATCGCCAGCACCAGCGCAAACAGAGTAAGCGTATTGATGGTAAAACCTAATACACTAAAAGCGCCAAAAGTACCCAATAAAGATACAGGAATTGCCAGCAAGGGAATCAACGTAGCTCGCCAGCTTTGCAAAAATACAAATACCACAATGACCACTAATAACAATGCTTCGGCAAAGGTTTTAACGACTTCCTTCATAGACTCGCGTACGAATTCGGTACTATCAACAGTAATATTATACTGCATATCTCCTGGGAAATTCTTCGATGCGTTTTCAATTACTGCTTTTACATTACTAATAGTCTCTAGGGAATTGGCATCACTTGTTAATTTAACGCCAAACCCGGTGGATAAATGACCGTTTAGAAAGGCACCACCAGCATCATAATCCTTGCTGCCGAGTTCCACCCGGGCAATATCCTTAATCCTGACAAAGGATCCATCTGATTTTGAACGCACAATGATATTCTCAAACTCTTTCGCATCAGTGAGGCGACCTTTTACTCTGGCCGTATACTGAAATTGCTGTTCAGATGCCACAGGCATTTTACCAAAAGTGCCGGCGGCAGCCTGGACATTCTGCGTTTCAATTGCAGAGGTCACTTCATCGACTGAAATGCCGAGTTGTGCCATCTTTTCCGGTTGCAGCCAAATCCGCATACTGTAGTTTGAACCGAATTCATCTACTTCGCCAACACCTTTAACCCGTTTGATATCATCAATAAGATAAATACTGCCGTAGTTTTTTAAGAAATTACGATCAAAGCTGTCACTCGGTGACCAGAGATTAAAAATCAACGACGTATCTTGTGATGATTTACGGGTAGTTACCCCGGCTGTTTGTACCGTACCTGGCAACGAGGCGTTGGCCTGCGCCACCCGGCTCTGTGCTTGCACGGCAGCCGTATCAGAATTTTTGTCTGTCTCAAACTGAATTCTAAGTGAATAGGAACCGGAATCGGTACTGTTGGAAGACATACTAACCATATCTTCGACTCCATTGACCTGTTCTTCAATAACCTGGGCAACTGTCTGATCAACAACATCCGCATTCGCGCCCTGGTATGTGGTGCTTACCGAAATTGTCGGCGGCGATATTTTGGGGTACTGCGCTACCGGCAGGGTGAACGCGGCAACCGAACCCAGTAAAGTAATGATAATTGACAAAACGATGGCGAAAATAGGACGGTTAATAAAGAAATTAGCCATATAAGCGCCCCCTATTGTTTGGCCGGAGTCAGCGCATCCGGTTCTAACATTGTTACTTGCAGTGAACTTCCTTGTTTTGCCTTGTCAATCCCTTCGACAATGACACGTTCATTGGCGCTGAGCCCCTCTTCAACCAGCCACATATCACCAATTTTATCTCCTAATTTTACCTGCCTGCTCTCTGCTTTATTATCTACGGTCACGACGGTAACAAAGGTATTATCCAGCACTTGCTTAACTGCCTTTTGCGGAATCAGTAAAGCTCCTTGCCGCACGATTTCTTGCGCAACTACCCGGGCAAACATCCCCGGCAACAGAAATTTTTGCGGATTATCAAAACTGGCTTTAATTGTAATAGTGCCAGTCGTATCGCTCATTCCTCTGTCGATTTGCTCTACATGTCCTATGAACGGATATTCCTTGCCGTCGCTAAGAACAAGTTTTAGATGATCCTTAAAATAGGCGGGAAGTGAACCATTGCCGCTGCGAATGAATTTTAGATACTCATTTTCACTCATGCTAAACTGCACCCAAACCGGATCTATTGAGGATACGGTAGCCATTGTTGTCGAGCTGGCTGCCACATAATAACCAAGACTTACATCATTCACATCAATGCGGCCATCAACTGGCGAAACAATTAAAGTATCCTGTTCATTCTCAATGGCTTGTTGCAGATCGGCCCGGTTGACTTCGACTGTCGCGGCTTCTTGTTCAGCCTGGGATACATACGCATCTACCGTTTGCTGGGCAACCCCTTTTATCTCCGCCAATCGCTGATAACGTTCCACATCTTTCTGCGTATTGTTGAGAGTCGCTTGCGATTTATTTATGGTAGCTCTGGCCGAATTAATCGCTGACCGATATTGTTTATTATCAATTTGAAACAATGGCTGACCTTTATAGACGGTATCGCCGCCATTTACCATCTTAGCAATAATGTTACCTGATACCTTTGACATGATTTTTACTTCGCTTTTGGCTTTTACCTGTCCAACAAATTCAATGTTGATAGGCGTATCCCTCGTTACTACCTGCATGGCTTTTACCGCTATAGCCTGGTTTACATTATTTACCTGGGTTTTAGACAAAACTCCACTGCGCATAACAACACCGCTAAGTAAAACAACTGCAAAAATCAAGCCAACATACAGTTTCTTCGAACCCTTGATACTCAATTACCATCCCTCCTGCTTTCCTTACTATTTCACTGGCAAACCCATGACCTGTTCCAGTTTTACCTTGTTTGTATTATAACTATACAATGCCTGAATATAATTCTTTTTGGCAGTATCCAGCGCCACTACCGCATCACGCAGGTCAAGGTTGGTGCCAATTCCGACCTCATAGCTGGCTTTTTGAATCATTAAACTTTCTTCAGCCTGCTCCACCGACACCTTGGTGGTATCCAAAAAAAAGAATCTAACCTTCAGTACCTGAGAAAAGAAACTGAATTTGCTTCTTATTAAATTAGTTTTAAAAAATAACAAGTACAACAGGAATAAATATGAACCCGTTTTTCATTATCTTAGGTTAATAGCACCAAGATATATGAAGCACACAACCGTTAATACTTAAAAGAATATCAGTTCCAGATTAAACCATGATTAATCAAAGATTAAAATTAGGTTAAAAAAATTTTTCTATCTTCTTAAAGTAGATTGTCAACACTTAGTCGGACAGTTTTTATAAGATCAATTGCCGGAAATGGGCCAGCGATTGGGCTAGCTCACGAAGCAACTGGGTAAACTATCAAAGTTTCTTCCAAATACAAATTCCGTTTTAAATAGCTTAAAAAAAGCCTCAACCCTGCATTTCGCAAAGGTTAAGGCTATCTTTCGCCGTTAAAGATGATACGGCTCTCCATATCGGGTGAAACGGTGCAGAAAAAGGCGCATTAGCTCTATTCTCAATGTAAAATATCTAATAATTGCTTCCCTATTAATAACGTTGTCACCAAAATAAATAGTGGTTTAACATAAGTAGCACCTTTGGCAATAGCAAACCTTGAACCCGCGATAGCACCAATAATCATCGCAATGCCCATACTAAAGCCATAAATATAATTGACTGAACTGCCTAACATAAATATTGCAACCGCACCCAGGTTACTCGCTAAATTGAGTGCCTTGGCATTTCCAGCGGCTACCACAAAATCAAAACCAAGGGTCAAAAATACAAAAATTAAAAATGTTCCTGCTCCTGGACCGAAAAAGCCGTCATAAAAGCCCAAAATAAAAGCAGCACAACCTCCTAAGACACCAGCTCTTTTATTAATACCTTTATAAGTAGACTCATCTCCCCAATCCTTCTTAAAAACCGTATAAATTGCTACCAGAATTAGCATGACTACCACTAGCGGCTTTAAAGATTCGGAGGGAATTAGCTTTACCGTATATGCTCCCAATATGGATCCAATTAGAGACAACGGGAAAAGATATTTAACTAATCCAAGATCCATCTTCCCTGAGCGCAAGAATGATATGCTGCTCGTACTAGAACAACATATCGAAGCTAATTTATTAGTCCCCAATACAACGCTAGGAGGCAATCCTGTCATCAACAATGCTGGCATGGAGATTAAACCTCCGCCGCCAACAACAGAGTCTATAAAAGCAGCAACAAAACCTACTCCCAATAAAAAACTAAGCATTTCCATACTAATATGATCCACAACTATTGTCCTCCTATTTTACCAATCGCAAATACTTCTACTTTTTTATTAACCATGTCTTCTATGTCTTATCTTATAACGTAACCAACATTCACAGTCTGTCCATATAGCAACAACCACAAAACCACCGATAAAAAGTCGTCCCCAATTAAGCCCGCTGTAAAACTGATCAATGCATAAAAATACTACAGCGACACTACATACAAAACTGCAAGCTCGCACTGTTCGTACCTCCTTTGTTTGTCAGTAGAATAATAAGCCCATACTGATTTAATAGTGTCATTGCAAATCTTTCTGCATTATTTATTCGTTAATTGCTCTTGAGTTAATTATAGACAGTACTTATACTTAAAGTAAAACAAATGAAATACATTAATAATATGCATTTTTTTTATATTTAGATATGAGGAGTAATCAATAATGAATATTGATGATATTCAAGCATTCTTAGCAGTTGTCTCTAATCAGAGTTTAACAAAGGCTGCTGAAATTCTTCATTTATCCCAATCTGCGGTGAGTCACCGCCTCAAAAATCTTGAACAAGAACTTGACCTAGTTCTTATTCAACGACGAAAAGGATTAAAAACCATTACACTTACTCCCGCAGGTGAAGATTTCATTCTAATTGCCGAAAAATGGGTTCATTTATTGTTAGAAACCCAATCATTAAAATCACGTACTAGTCTGTCTTTATCAATTGGAGCCGTTGATAGTGTAAACACTTATTTATTACCTAATATTTATGAGCAAATAATCCATCAGCATCCAACCATGCGCTTACACATTGTTACTCAAAATTCCACTGATCTTTATTCCTTAGTTGAACAACGAGCAGTTGATATTGCTTTTGTCTTGCACGAGAGGATCATAAACAATATTGAAGTTTCTCCATTCTTTGCAGAGCCGATGGTCCTTATTCGTTTAGCCTTACCAGAGAACATTTCTGTTCCAAGCATTCATCCGCAGCAACTAAATCCAAGTGATGAATTGTACCATAACTGGTTTCCAGCCTATCAACTCTGGCATAACAAATGGTGGAATCCTCTTCAGTCAACGCATATTCAAGTCAGTAACGGTCCAATGGTTCTGCCCCTACTACGAACACCTGGGCAGTGGGCAATTGTTCCCTTGTCAATCGCGCAAGCCACAACAGCAACCAACAAGTATACCATTCAAAAATTACTTGATCCTCCGCCTGATCGAATATGTTATAAGGTTACCCATAAATTTGTTAAATCCAGCACGGAAAAAGCACTAACCATTTTTGAGACCTTTGCTTCAGAGCTCCTCACAGAAATTAATTACTTAACAAAATATAAATGAAAATCCTGCTAGTCTTACTATTAAGCTAGCAGGATTTGTGCTGTTATTCTCTGATATCATAAACAAAATGCAATTACCGAATTTAACAAGAAAGCTTGTCAATAACAAATAGCTTCTTTCCGTATCTATCCTCATAAATAATATAAGACCAGCACCAAAAATGCTGGTCTTATATTATCTATATTTATTTCAACTCAATCGTCCCTATACCATCTTTTATCGTAATTTTTGTGCCAAATTCTTTTGATAAATCACCAATATCACGCAAAATTCGTTCTCCATTTTCCTCATCGGAAAATTGCGGACGACCGCGCCGTGCCCTACCATATTCAAACCCCAGCGAAAGCGGGCTTAGCGTAATTTCATCAATTTCCCCATCCGTCACAGCAAAAGAAACCATTGCCGATTCATATACTTTCTGATCTACAACCAGTCCTCTTGTTTCATTGGCACTGCGAGCATCCAGTCCATCAGACACGGTATTTTCTACACCCAAATCATAAAGATCATAAAACTCAGTCGGCTGCCGTTCCACCGAATCATTTTGAAAAACAAAATCACCAAGACTATAAAAAATCGGACGGTTTTTATAGATTTCTATGCCACGCCAAATATGCGGACCGTGACCAATATAAGCATGTGCGCCGCTGTCAATACATAGCTTCGCAAAATCACGAGCAAAATCTGCCGGACGGTCTTTCTCTAAGCCCTTACGCTCATGTGTATGATGACTAACTAAGACAACATCTGCCTGTCGCGCGGCTTCACGTATAGATCGAATAATGCGTTCAGCATCTTTGGGATTCATCTTAGTTATTGTCCCTGGCTCGTCACCTGGTTCAAATCTGATGTTGCCTACATAATAGCCGCCAATAACAGGCTTCTTAAACCCTTCTTTTTCATCTAAAATTCTATTGGAATTAACCTCCGTCTGTTCAACGATTTCTCTTAACTTTTCAAATTCCTCCGGGCGCACCTTATGAATTGCCTGATAGCGAAGAACATTTGCGCCCGGACGACCGAGCACATCTGGTCTTTGTGCACTGGCCATGCCCCATTCGGATATCGTAGAAGTAATACCAATCAATGCAACCCTTCCTTGTGGGGTATCAAGATATCGCGGTTGCGAGGCTTCTGCCAAGTTTCTACCAACACCGGCATGGATACATTTATTTTCATCAAGATGTTTCATCGTCGTTAAGATACCATCGATATTCCAATCGCTGGTATGATTATTCGCCCATGCCATCATATTAAAACCAAGCTGTTTAATATCTTGCAAAACTTCCGGACGGGCAACCGCCCATGTACCTCCGCTTGTCGGAGCGGGATACACTTCAAAATCATGTAGTAAAATCTCAAAGTTCGTAAATCGAACATCATGTGCTTCTATGTAGCTTTTCAATTTAATGAAATGAACATCTTGTGGTAAACGTTGTGTAATAAAAGAATCTCCTGTTGCCACAATAGAAATTTTCGACATAGCAACTCAACACCTCTTTTAAAATACTACTCACAATGAAGGATACAAATTTTACGCTAACAAGAATAACATACCAACAACCATAGCACCTACCATTGGCAAGCAATTGCGTTTCGCGATTTCCATTGGATTTACACCAGCAATACCAGCTATGATAATTGTAGCACCAGCGATCGGTGACATTGTGCGCCCTAGTGTACCGCCAAGTGTAGCCATACTGCCCATTTGGACTACGGACATACCAAAATCTGCGGCATGTGGTGTAACCGCTTGATTAAATGCAAAGGTTGCCGCATCGCCAGAGCCAACAACCAATCCCAAAATAAATGGACCAACAGCTGCACAAATCTTAACAATTGCTGGATTATTTAACATTGAGTCTGTAAAAGCTTTTACAAGTCCCATTGCTGTCAAGCCGGAAACAAATACACCTGCGGCAATGATGATACCAATAATTTCACCATATGCTTTTCCCATACCATCGAAGAATGAATTGCTCAGTTTTACAGGATTTTTTCTCGTCACCAACAGTGCAACCAAAGAACCAATGATCATGGCTTGCGGAACATCCATCTTAAATGCTGGAACGATTGCCGTTGCACCCAAGATTAAAATTACAATAGGAAAAATCGGCATCAACGCATATAGAAGTTTTACCTTAAAGGATTCCTCGACTTCGAAACCCTCAGCTTTATACCCTTTATGCTCATTTTTATAATAAGCAATCAGTGTAATCAAGATTGTTGCTGTAATCAAAGACGCAATATTGGCTTTAAAATGAAATCCGATAACTTCCATAACGTCTACACCGGCAATCTTGGCTACAAAGGGGTTATGTGCCAAACCCGGATTTAACATACTACCGTATGTACCGCATTTTACCGCTGCTCCCGCCATAGCAGGGTGTACACCTGCCGACATCATCAACGGTACAAAAATCGCGCCCGCTGCCGCCGCTGTTCCCGCAGCACTTGGTAGTGCTACATTGACTGCATAAGTAGCCAAAACAACACCCGGAATCAAAAGTGGACGAACTTTAGAAAGACCATTTGCCATAAAATTAATTAAATGTTTATCACATTCTGTATACTTCATTACCATTGCAAACCCCATAACGGAACAAACCGCTTGAATCAGCCCACTATTGGTCATTTCTTTAGCAAAAGCATTTAAGGGAGCCATCGGCGTACCCGCCAAACAAGCCATAATAATACCGGAAGCTAATAATACTAAACGCGCATCATAACGCTTGATTAAAAAGTAAACTGTAATTAATACCATAATAATGCCAATTGTAATAATCATAACAACATTCCCTTCTTTATAAAAATTTACATAACATATATCGTCTTATTACTTCAAAAAAGTAAACCTTTTCCCTCCCTTTTTCTTAAATTAAAACGAAAAAAACGCTGAATTTCCTCTAATAAGAAAACAGCGTCTTTGCCTTGAGTATAATTATATCATATCTTTAGACAAAATTATACAGTATTTATAATACATTGTTATAATTCAACTTATTATAACAAAATGTGTAATGTTCTACTATCTGTTCATCAGAAGTCTGCCATTTATTTCTGCTACTTTAGTATCTTCAATACTCTCCTAGCATTGTATAGCAAATTACAAAAATCCTACAAAGTATTTCTACTCTACAGAACCTTTTGCAAAAGATCTAACTACTAAATGAGAAATGAACTAAGGAGTTTATACTTACTTTGAGGTATATGATCTAATTGTTTCTTATTAGGGGTACCAGGCTTGATATAACAACTCAATTCCGCGATCAATTTCATTACTACTCATACTACCAAACCCAAGCATTATTTGAGGATTCTTACTACTCTTATGCAGATATGTACTAGAAAGCGGGTGTAATCTAACCTCTATTTCTTGAGCGCGATGAATCAGCTCCCCTTCAGTAAGAGAATTACCAACTAGCTCTAAGACAACATGGAGCCCCGCTCCCTGCCCAATTATATTAGCTTGAGATCCAAAATGCTGATGAATCGATTGAATGATTGCATCATGCTTTTTTTTATAAACGGTCCGCATCTTACGCAAATGCCGTTCCCAGTATCCTTGCTCCATAAACTTGCTTAGTGTCCTTTGGTCTAATAAGGAAACAGAAGTAGAATAATGGCCAAATAGCTTATTATATATCGTAAGCAATTGGTAAGGTAATACCATATAACTTACGCGAAGTACAGGAGATAACACTTTAGAAAAAGTACCTATATATACTATGTTTTCTTCTGGGTGTAGACCTTGCAACGCAGGAATTGGTTTGCCGTAATATCGTAGTTCACTATCATAATCATCTTCAATAATAACTCCCCCAACGTTTTTCGCCCAATCAATTAATTTTAGTCTATTTGCCACTGGCATAATATATCCTAATGGAAATTGGTGAGAAGGAGTTACATATACAACGGTGCTCTTAGTGTTATATAACGAATCTATAGCAAGGCCATCCGAATTTAATGGGACAGGAGATATAGAAAAGGAATGATTTCGAAAAACCGACTTTGGAATGAAATGTCCAGGATCTTCAATGGCAAATTGGGAATGATTTTCTTTCAAAATTGGTGCTAGAATAGAAAGACTATCTTGTAACCCAGAACAAAGAACAATTTGCTCTAGGCTACATGATACACCACGAGAACGGGCCAGATATCTTTGGAGCTCATAGCGCAATGCAGTATCCCCTTGTTGATTGCTATAGGACGCAAGTTGTTTAGGATTTTCTTTTAAACTATCTACATACAGTTTACGCCATAAGTTAACAGGGAAGCTTTCTGGTGAAATACTAGCAGGATGAAAATCAAAGGAGTATGATTTTCCCTCTTCTAAAATTTGTCCCGGGGATGTACCTGTTTGACAGTGAGATGATGGAAGGAATTCTGGGTCAATTAGTGAGACATAATACCCACTTCTTGGCTTGCTATGTATATACCCTTCAGCAAATAACTGTTGATAGGCATACTCCACCGTATTGCGGCTTACAGATAATTCAATTGCTAAATTCTTAATCGATAAAAGCTTGGTAGCTGGAGGCAATTCTCCTGATAATATTTTATTTTTAATCTGGTTATAGATCTTATCGTGCAGCGGCTGGCGACCCTTACTATTTAATATAATCATTACTCTCACCTAACCCATTTATTAAAAGCCCTCTTAATTAGAGCCATTATATAGATGCTAAGACCTAGTGTCAAGGTTATAAAAAGCAGTTTTAAATAAAATCTGACCCCATATTTTATTTAAAAATTGCACCTATAACCGGGGGTAGTTTTATTTTATAATATAGCTATCCGATATATTTCACACTGATTGTCTGCTTTAGATTCAAATTATGCATTGCAGTCTGTCGTGAGGGCACAATATTTGTGCTACACAAAGGCAAAGTAAAGCCGTTAACTTATTCAACAGAAAGGATGTATAACTATGCTTAACGAAAAATTATTGGACATACTTGCTCATCCCTCAGATGGAGCTGTCAGTATTGTGACGAATGGTGAAGATGGTCCTCATTTAGTTAATACTTGGAATAGCTATATAGTGGTTACTCCTGATGACAAGCTATTAATTCCAGCTTATGGCTATAACAAAACCGAAAAAAACCTTAGCAATCAAAACCATGTTATTCTTTCAATTGCCAGTAGGGAAATCGAAGGTTACAAAGGAACAGGAACAGGTTTTATAGTGAAAGGAACTACCCGTTTTGTAAAATCCGGCGAAAATTTTGATCGTATGAAAGAAAAATTCTCATGGATCCGCGCAGTATTAGAAATCACTGTAACAGATGCAAAACAAATGCTATAACAAAAGCTCTATAAAAGCAAAAAGCTCTACATTCTATTTTATATAGAATGTAGAGCTTTTTCACAAGTATCAAATCTAGTATTAGCTGATTACTGCTAAATTAGACCAAAATTCTTTAGTTTGTGTAATATCTACATTTACAGTTTTCTTAGCATTTGTATTTTCTACTCTTACTTTATCCTTTTCCATAATATTCATTCCTCCTAAAAAATTGGTCTGACATGCTTGCTGGTTAATCATAAAAAACATCCCCTTCGATCTATATTTAAAGCGTCTTTCTCTCTCTTTTTTCTCTGTCTTTATTCTAAATCGAATCTCCTTATAAGTAAAATATATAATCGTAATCTTTACTATGACTAAAATAGATAGTAAACTGTATTTGGGGGTGTTTACTATGGATATCCGACATTTAGAATATTTTGTTGAAGTGGCTCGCCAAAAAAGTTTTAGTAAAGCCGCTAGTATAACTCACGTATCCCAATCAGCGATTAGTAAGATGATAAAAGATTTGGAAGTGGAACTGGGAACATCTTTATTTAATCGGACCTCGAAATATGTGCAATTAACAGATGCAGGTATGATCTTTTTAGATCAAGCACAACAAGTGGTGGTGATGTTCCAAAATCTCACTACTGAATTTGAAAATAAAATTAAAATGGAAAAAGGCAAGATTTTCATCGGTCTCCCTCCAATTACTAGCTCTACCATATTTGCTGAGTTGTTGGGAGAATTTAAAAAGAAATATCCACAAATCGAAATTAGTCTATCTGAATATGGATCAAAAAAAGTAGCACTCGCGATTCAAGATGGAACGTTAGATATCGGCGTAATCTGCATAGAGCCAGATAATCAGTATGTTGATTCCCTTTCCTTTACCAAGGATCCCCTTTTCGTTATTGTCTCCTCTCAGAATCCCATAAGCCAGTTACCATCCATTGAGCTAGCATCATTATCTAACGAATCCTTTGTATTATACAGTGAAGATTTTAGCCTGCATGATGAAATAATCAATCAGTGCAAAAATGTAGGTTTCTCCCCTAACGTTATTTTTGAAACCTCTCAACGTGAGCTTATGACGCAAATCGTAGCCGCTAATTTGGGAATTGCCTTCTTGCCTAGCGAAGTGTGCAAGGAACTAGACTCTAATCGTATTGTCTCCGTACCATTAATACAGCCTCAGATCATACACAACATGTCAATTATCTGGAAAAAAGGGCGCTTCATGTCCCACGCCGCGCGTTTATGGTTACAGTTTGCCGAAGATTATTTTACATCTAATGAGCGTACCAGATAAGAAAAGACTTGGCTTGTGGCAAGTCCCCGGACGCAGGCAGAAGCCTTAGTCGTTCTTACTTGGAATCAAGAAAGTGTTATATTTTCTGATTCCGTAAAAAACCTTCTCCTTATTTTTATAATAAGGAGAAGGTTTTTATCTATCCGAACAAGGCAAGGGGACGGCAAACAGTGTGAAAATCAATCACTTAAAATACAGGTTAAATAAGTTAATAAAAGGGACTGGGGATAATTTGCTTTGAAATTTCCACAGCCCCTTTTATATAGCTATTCAGATTGTAATGTATGCCTTGGTAATGCTATTTATTCTTTTTCTCTTGTAAATACTTATCAATCGCCACTGCCGCCTTTTTCCCCGCCCCCATGGCTAGGATAACAGTCGCTGCACCTGTCACAATATCACCACCAGCAAATACGCCTGGTTTACTAGTAGCCCCAGTTTCTGCATCAGCATTAATATTACCTTTTCGATTAGTTTCTAGTCCCTTCGTCGTAGATTGCACCAATGGATTTGGACCTTGGCCAATCGCGATAATTATAGTATCTACATCCAGTACAAACTCAGAATTTGGTACTTCGATGGGACGACGGCGTCCAGAGGCATCTGGTTCACCAAGTTCCATACGAACACATTGTAAACCAGTTACCCAGCCTTCTTTATTACCCAGTACAGCTGTGGGAGCCGTCAACAATTGAAAATCAATGCCTTCTTCTTTGGCATGGTGAATTTCTTCCAGTCTAGCTGGTAGTTCTTTTTCCGAACGACGATATACAATAGAAACATGCTCTGCACCCAAGCGCAGGGCTGTTCTAGCACCATCCATTGCTACATTACCGCCACCGACTACCGCTACGCGCTTCCCAACATGAATAGGTGTACCGCTTTGAGGAAAACGATAGGCTTTCATCAAGTTACAACGAGTCAAGAATTCATTGGCGGAATATACTCCATTCAGGTTTTCACCAGGTACATCCATGAAGTAGGGAAGACCAGCTCCGGTGCCAATAAATACGGCATCAAATCCTTCTTCTTCCAGCAGTTCATCTACGGTAAAAGTGCTGCCAATCACAGCATTTACAACCACTTCCACGCCAAGTTTGCGTAAATTATTGATTTCTGCCTGCACCACTTCATCTTTCGGCAGACGAAATTCTGGAATACCATACATTAATACGCCCCCAGGTAAGTGCAGAGCTTCAAACACAGTGACTTTATAGCCCATTTTTGCCAAATCACCCGCAGCACTCAGTCCAGCTGGCCCAGAACCGATAATCGCTACTTTTTGAGCATCAGTGGCATACTCCAATGACGCAATAGCTTCTCCTTTGCCTCGTACATAGTCTGCAACATAGCGTTCTAGCCGACCAATGGCAACGGATTCACCTTTTTTTGCCAATACGCAATATTTTTCACACTGTTCTTCTTGAGGGCATACTCTGCCGCATACTGCGGGCAGACCGTTGGCTTCTTTTATTTTAGCAATGGAGGCATCCATATTCCCTTCTTTTATGTGCTTAATAAAAGCAGGAATATCAATTTCTACCGGACAGCCCTTACGACAAGGTGCTGTTTTACACTGTAAGCAACGCTCTGCTTCAGACTGGGCCAACTCCTCTGTATAACCAAGGGTTACTTCTGCGAAATTTTTAGCCCGTACCTTGGGGTCCTGCTCAGGCATTGGATGTCTTTTTAGTGAGAGTGACATTTGCATCCTCCCTTACCAGCGACATGCTCGCTATGTTGTTTTTCATGTGGTTTATACATCCGCTGGCGAGCCATTAATATGTCAAAATCTACTTTGTGCCCATCAAATTCTGGACCATCCACACAAGCAAATTTATTTTCATTACCAACAGATACACGGCAACCCCCGCACATGCCTGTTCCATCTACCATAATTGGGTTAAGACTTACCACTGTGGGAACGCCGTAGGGACGTGTGGTTTCGGCAACAAATTTCATCATAATAACAGGTCCAATTGCCACAACGAGGCTTATGGTTTTATCAGAATCTAAGAGTTCCTTTAGAGGCTGGGTGACTAAGGCTTTTAACCCTTTTGAACCATCATCTGTAGTGATAATGAGTTCATCACTGATTGCCGCCATTTCTTGCTCATAAATCAGTATATCTTCTGAGCGAGCACCAATAATCGAAATTACTTCATTGCCTGCTTCCTTCATGCCACGAGCAATAGGATATACAGGTGCAATGCCGATACCGCCACCTACACATACAACAGTACCTATTTTTTCGATATGTGTTGCTTTACCAAGAGGTCCCACTAAATCTAATAGAAAATCACCTTCATTTAGAAGACCCAATTCTACCGTAGATGCGCCTACTTCTTGGAAAATCAGTGTAATGGTGCCTTTTTCTCGATTAAAGTCAGCAATTGTTAGCGGAATACGCTCTCCATCTTCATTGATACGCAAAATAACAAATTGTCCTGGTTTAGCCTTTTTAGCAATGAGTGGTGCCTCTACTTCATAAAGTTGGACACTAGGCGCTATTTGCTGCTTAACAATAATTTTATACACAAGAAACCTCCTCATAAAATGATTTTAAATAACGATTGTTATTTTAGGCATTGATTCATCCTAATAAATACATCCTGTGGCAATGCTATTGTATGATTATTCTTCTTTTTGATAGATATCTAAGGCAGCTTGAACCGCGTCTCCAGCACATACCTTTACTTTGTGACGAATCAGTACAGCCTCTAATGCTCCTAATACATGAAGAACATTTTTCTTTCTGCAACTGTAACCCATAGAACCAATTCTCCAAATTTTACCTTTCAAAGGACCAAAGGAGCTAGCAATTTCAATTTGAAAATCTTGCAGTAACATACGGCGAACTGATTCACCATCGATTCCATCTGGTATAGTGATTGATGTCACTACAGGAAGCTTGCAATTTGGATCACCATAAATCTTCAGACCCATAGCCTGAATACCTTGAACCAGCGCCTTTTCATGTAATTTATGCCTAATGAATCTCGCTTCAAGCCCTTCCTCTAATACAATTCGCAATCCTTCACGCAGAGCATATAACATGGAAGTCGCTTCCGTGTGATGATTCAGGCGAACCGGACTCCAGTAATCCATAAGTTGACTAAGGTCAAAATAGTTGCTACGGATTAACCTTGCTTGCTGGTTTTGCGGTTCACTCGCATCTGTTAAACCTCTTTCAATTTTCTTACGCTGCAATAATACAGCCTCCACCCGTGAATTAAAAGTAATTGGTGCCATGCCAGATGGAACAGATAAGCACTTTTGGGTACCACCAATGGCAGCATCAATTTTCCATTCATCAACCTTTACGGCTGTTCCGCCAATTGTGGCAACTGCATCAACTACGAATAAAATATCTAATTCACGGCACGCTTCACCAATTTCTTTTAATGGTTGCATGCACCCCGTTGAAGTTTCTCCATGGACCATGGCCACAATTTTCGGTTTAACTTTCCGTATTTCTTGAATCACCACTTGAGGATCAAAGACCTGCCCCCAATCTGTTTCAATATTGGCAACATCAGCGCCATACCTCTCGGCGATTTCCGTAAGCAAATGACCGAAGCGGCCATAAATCGGAATTAACACCCGGTCTCCAGGTTCAATAATGCTACAGAGAACGGCTTCGATACCAGCCCTTGAAGTACCATCAATAGGAAAAGCCCAATGGTTCTTAGTCTGAAAAACAGTTCTAAGCATTTCCATTGTTTGATTCATAAGCTCGGTAAACTCAGGGTCAAACTGCCCCAATATGGAAGTACACATGGCTCTGAGCACTCTTGGTTCAACTTCAACGGGACCTGGCGTCATTAGTGTACACACTGAAGTATTCAACTCTTTATACATCTCATTCAATCTCCTTTGATAACACAACTGCTAAAGCGATTGACTTTCACAATCACTTTAGCAGTTGATTACATATTTACATGATTGTATCGTTAGGTGATTCTACATCTGAATCACCTTTCCTGCTCGATTCATTCAGAACAGATTATCGTACCATTATCTTCGGTGACCGCTTTATACGCATTCTCCAAAGATGTAATGATGGCTTCCCGGCCTGGTCCGGATTTAACGAACTTGATAGCCGCCTCGACTTTTGGCAGCATAGACCCCGGGGCAAAGTGTCCTTCTTCAATATATCGATTGGCTTCGTCAACGGTGATACGCTCCAACCATTTTTGGTCGGGTGTGCCAAAATTGATGGCAACACGAGGCACCGCCGTCAGGACAACGAATGTGTCCGCATTGATAACATCTGCCAGTTTGGCTGCTGCTTTATCTTTGTCGATCACTGCGTCAACACTGTGAAGCATACCTTCTTCGCGACATACGGGAATCCCCCCTCCTCCACAGGCAATAACGACGTCTCCGTTTTCCATGAGGCAGCGGATCGTCCCTTTTTCCTTGATATCAACTGGCTCGGGTGATGGAACCACGCGCCTAAAACCTCTTCCCGAGTCCTCGACAAAGGTGTAGCCTCTCTCCTGTCCGATCTCTTTAGCTTCCTCTTCTGAGTAAAATAGGCCAACCGGTTTGGTTGGGTGCTGGAAAGCCGGATCATGCTGATTGACAATGACCTGGGTGATGGCTGTTGATACATGTGTCGTCATTCCTTGCTCCATGAACGTATTTTGCAGGGCATTTTGCAAATGAAATCCGATATATCCTTGGCTCATGGCTGAGCATTCGGCAAATGGCATGGCGGAGACATTTGAATTTTGCTTGTATGCGAGTTCAAAGGCCAGATTAATCATTCCAACTTGCGGTCCGTTACCATGGACAATAACTATTTTATATCCATCTTTGACAAGGCTCACAATGTGACTAGCAGCAGTCAGGACGGCTTGTTTCTGTTCATCAGGAGTATTGCCCAGCGCATTCCCTCCTAAAGCGATAACTAACTGTTTGTTCATTTCATTTCTCCTCTTTACTTCCTAGTTAGAGAGTCACATCACGGTTACAATCTTTGGAATAGACATAGGCGAAGTCTTCGCCGCGACCCACTGCGTAGCAGGCCTGCAGGGAATATGCGCTCATAAAAATGTAGTCGCCCTTTTGAACAGGAATCCAGTCGTTATCCAGATTATACATACCCTGTCCACTTAGGCAGTAAGCGCCGTGTTCCTGAACATGTGTCTCAATATAGCCATGGGAAGCACCGGGTTTGAAGCTGAGGATATGAAAATTACAGTCAAAGGCCAGATCTTTGGGCAAAAAATCTTTAATCAAAACATCTTCCATGCCTTCGTAAATTGTCCATTCCATAGATTCCGTATTGCCTGTAACAACATACGGTTCAAAGCCTTCCAAACGCATGTAAACACGCTTATACATGAACGCCTTGGCCACTTCGCCGCTTTCGTTATGAAAATAAAGCTTTGTTCCAGGGGGACAGTAGACAAATCCACCCTTATGCAAGGAATAAGACTGATCCCCGGCTTTGACGACCAAGCTGCCATCCAGCAAGTAAAACAGCGTTTCAACACCCTCTGCACCGAAGCCAAGTTCGTTCTTGCCATCCGCGTATATGGTAACGAGATAATCGACAAAACTAGCACCTAGCTTGGGGGAACCGAGAATTGTGATATCACAATTCTCAAAACCAGGAATGACATTTTTGACCAAACCATCGGGGTCAAGCAGTGCATAGTTGTTTTTCTTGACTACGGATCGATTACTTAAAAGATCTTTTCTGTATCCGACAACATTATTAAGATAGCTCATGACTAATCTCCTTATCTAAACCCTTTTTGTTTATCTTATTTGCTACATAGAAGAAAATTGCACCAATGATCAAGAGGATGGCTCCCAGGTAGAAGCCCCAAACACCTGAACCTGTCTTATCCATGACATAGCCTGTAAGGGCCGGAGCCACAACAGAAGAAGACATACCGAAGAAATTGAAGGTACCAAGTGTTGTAGCCATGGTTTTCTTGTCAGCTTGGTCGGACACATAGGAAATCAAAACAGGGTCAACGGCCATTTTACCCAAGAATCCATAAAGGAGCAAGACGATGACAAGACTGGTGGTGTCTGGTACGAACATGGAAATTGCAATCAGGATAAATGAAGCAATTGAAAGAAAAACGACGATATCGGCTTTCTTGTCACGCTTTTTGTCAGACATTCTGGCGAAATACAAGGCCCCAGGGACAGCCGTAACAGCTATCATGGATACCATAAGTCCAATCATGCCGCCTTTAATGCCGCGCTCAGCTTCAAGGAATTTTGGCAGCCAGGTGACGATCAAATAATACGCATAGCAGGTTGTGAAATACATGAAGTAACAACTTACTAATGAAAGACGGAATATGGAATCTTTGGATTTCGCAACAACTTCAGTTGTTGCCTCACCTTTTCTATTAGCAGAAGCCTCGGGAACTGGAGCAACTTTGCTTGGCTCAACAATTACAAAGACAAACCACAGAACGAGGAAGACAAGCAGACAGCCCGAAACGACAACCATTGTCTGCCATGGCAAACCCATTGTTTTAACAAAGTAGCTTGAGCCGGTCATACCGAGAATCATACCCAGTGCAGAGCCACTGTTAACGATAGCAGTTTGCAAACCTTTCTTTTCTGCGGGTACATGTTGTGATGTCAGAGAGTAAGCTGAACCATAATAGGTGCCGCAACCAACACCGGCCAGCACAGCGCCTATATAAATCGCGGTAATCGACGTCGCAGAGGCGATACTGAAAACACCGGCGGCAAAGATTATAAATCCAGGAATCAGAACTTTCTTCTGACCAAATTTATCGACTAAGAAACCTGATGGAATTTGGAGCGCCGTATAGCCAAAGAAATAACATGACGCAATAAGGCCCATGGCAGCATTCGTTTGAGGTCCGATTGTGCTTTGAATCTCAGGGTAAATTGGAGACAGCATCGCTCTGTAAATCCAGATGATGGTCCACCCCATACAGAACGTGAATACGAGGCGTTTCCAATAGTTCTCTGGATACGATTTTGTTAATGCCTGTGTGTTCATAATAAACATCCTTTCTTATTTGTATTAATAAGCAAGTTCGTAGAGCGTATATGCCAGCGCTTTGATTCCCTCACGAAGATCCTCGACTTTCGTATCTTCCGCCGGATTATGACTAATCCCCTTGATACTCGGGACAAAAATCATTCCTGTGGGAACCCGGGTCGCAAAAATCTGAGAGTCATGACCAGCACCGCTGTGCATAACTTTGTAATTCATCTTGTTATCTTTGCAGACACGCTCAATAATATCAACGACGTTTTTATCCATCAATACGGGCGTCTCGTTCATCCAGTTGTCAAATTCAATCACAATGCCCTTACTGCCAGCAATTTCCTTCATATCAGCCTCAAGACCGGTTGTAAATTCCTGCAGGAAGTTTGCATCAGTATGACGGCAATCCATTGTAAACAAGGTTTCTCCTGGAACAACGTTGACCGTATTGGGCTTTGGCACGACTTTACCAAAAGTGATGACCAGCGGATCGCCCGCAGCCTTCGCTTTATCAATGGCATGGATCACGATGCGGGCCATACATTCAACCGTATCTTTGCGGAAACGCATGAGGGTGGTGCCAGCATGGTTTGCTTCGCCTTTGAGTGTAATATTATAGCGCTTCTGCCCCACTATCGAATTCACCACACCAACCGTGAAATTCTCTTCTTCAAGGAAATTACCTTGTTCGATGTGTAGTTCAATAAAAGCCTCGATATCCTTTCTGTCCTTGCTGCCCGTGGCAAAGTCGAAACCGCAATTGTGCATGGCCTGGGCAAAACCGATTCCGTTGGCATCTTTAATTGTCTCAACGTCCTCTTTTTTTGCCAGACCGAAAATGTTCTTGCTGCCCCAGAAAACATAAGGGAACCTAGAGCCTTCTTCCTCAGCCATCGAAATAATCTGGATGCTCTTCTTAGGTCTCCCGAATGTTTCAAGCAAATTCTTTACGGCAAGGTATCCTCCGAAAATCCCCAGTTGTCCATCCAGTTTACCGCCTCTTGCGACCGTGTCAACGTGAGACCCGGTAGCAATTGTCTTCTCCGGCATCTCGGTTCCTTCCAAGGTGCCGTACAAGTTGCCTACAGCATCGAAGTGGCACTTCATCCCCAGTGCTTCAAAGCGCGCTTCGAGCTCTTTTTGGGCCTTTAGCCAGCTAGGTGAGTATAGAAGCCGCGTTGTCCCCGGTCCTTTATCGTCACTGATCGAAGATAACCACTCCATCGTCTCTTGGATTTCACTCAGCGTAATGTCCATATATTATCCCTCCCATTGATTTGTTAAGAAAAGACTTGGTTTCGACCAAGTCCGCAGACGAAGGTAGAAGCCTTAGTCGTTCTTACTTGGAATCGAGAAAGTGTATACTTTCTGATTACGTAAAAATTTTAACCCCAATAAAAATCCAAACAATGTATCATTTCCTGAAGTATGACCAAATGACCGTACTTCTTCTATTGTTTCTTCAATTGCAGCCATCTCTACATCGTCTATCAGCTTTACAAGCCGTATAAAATACTCGCTTGCATACCCTTCTAATAAAGCACTGAGATATGCCACACTTATCATGGTCGTTCTATCTCTGGTGACCCCCGATTCAAGAGCCTGCCTCCAAATATTGAATTTGCCAAACATCATAAGCGCTAGTGTAAATCCTATGAGAATGTCATCTCCGCTAGGTGTCAATCCTTTACCTCTGCCGGCAAAAAATCTTATAATCATAACATTGATATTCCAATCTGCCTTATCGGAATTCAATAATAAATCTACATGTTTACTGGTTTCTTCATCTAATTTGATTCCTATACATTTTTCAAATTCAATGTTTTCTAAATAGTTATATAGTCCAGTATTAGGTATCTCATTAATGCTGCATTTGATTTTTGGAAGCGTTAAATCTACCTCTTCTATCTCTTTATAATAAATATTTATTGTTCCATCCACACTATAAAAAATTAACTTATCATCTTTGTTTACAACCATATCATCGATTCTTACAGAAGTAAGTATCGCGTTTAGCTTCTCTTCTTCTATATTCAGTCCGAATGAAGAAAGGGGACTCCCGCCACCACCAACATAAATTAAAGCATCATCAAATTGTACATTGAGCCCGATATTAAATTTGCTGTGCACTTTACCGACGCGATGGTTTTTAAGATAGAGAGGCAATAGATTGCTCTTTACCTCTCTATTATGTTTGAGTTCATTACTACTCAACGTCTATCCCCAATTTTTTCGCATATGCAATGATTGCTTTTTCAAAGCAAGCCAGCGGTGCACGCACTGTTCCAGCTCCGATCTGACCTACTCCCATGTTTTTATGCGCTATTCCCGTATTGATCAGAGGCGTAATGCCAGTTGCCACTACTTTTCTAGCGTCGATCCCGAGGCACGCTCCCTTGAAGTCCCAAGTTGGAATGCTCCAATTCGAATTATTAGAAATACAGATTTGATCCATTTCATCTGAGATTTTTAATGCGTCATGGAATCCGCCCGCACCGATAAATCTTGTAACTCCAGGAGCTGCCACCATGGCCATGCCCCCGACGCCCACTGTTTCTGTGATGGCACTGTCTCCGATATCCGGATTTGCGTCACCTTCCGAATAGCCTGTGAAGTAGAGTCCGTTTGGAGTGTTAACGGGTGCTGTGAACCATTCATCGCCCATTCCGCTTATTTTTACGCCAAAATTCTCTCCATTTCTAGCCATTGTTGTAACTACCGTACCGTTTGTAACTTTTCTTGCACAATCTACGATGGATTTACTGGCTGCCATCATGATGTTTAAGAAAAATTGATCTGTATCTGCCAAGAATTTTATTACGCTGTATTTTTCTTTTTCGTCAATGTCAAGCTCTGTGATGAGCGGGGTGATTTCTTTCAGAAAGTTCAGTGTGGCAGCGATATTTCTTTGGTGAAATTCATCACCCATGGTAATGGCCTTGGCAATGAGTACGTTCAGGTTGAGACCGCCCTCTTTTCTCTGCAGCGCTTTCGATAATACCGGTCCTAAACAATCTCTCATCCATATTAATCTATTTACAACTTCTTCCGAAAAAGCTCCGAATCGAAGTACTTTTCCGATGCCTTCGTTCATGATGCAATAGCCAATGGATCCATCCAGCTTATTATTTACTACAAACACTGGCATGTTGCCTGACGTAATTCCACCCATAGGACCTACTGCGTTTACGTGATGGCAAGGTGTGAATTTCACCCCTCCACTTTCCAGCAATTCCGTTGCGCTCTTTTCATCCTTTGCCCAACCTTCGAATAATATCGCCCCAATACAGGCACCCTTCATTGGTCCTGTCATATTTTTGTATTCGATCGGTGGTCCTGCATGAAGTAATACTCTATCATTTAAGATTTCTATGACTGATTTTGCAGGTACTACGTCCATCAGGAAGGGCTGCGAGCTTTTCATTTTGTCAATGACTTCGCTATTGGCTTTTTCTATCTCTTCCATTTTTGAAAGTTTATTTAATATCTTTATCAGTTGTTTATTGCCGCCTGCCGCCGGTTTCCAATCGTATTGTACCGTACTTCCGCCATACGCCAGAATCGATTCTGTAAAGCTTGAAAGGCCGATATTTACAATACGCGGTTTGGAGTTTAAAAGGTCAATGACACTATCGCTGACTTTTGGCAGTGCTTTCTTTTCAGCATGTCTTTCTACTACGTATTTATCAACTTCTTTGAAGTCTATTCCTTTTAATTTAAGGGCAAGTCTTACTGCCTTTGCATTACTTTCTTCTACCAATACACCGCATTCTTTCAATTTTTTTATTGATTGCTGGTAGCTTTGCGGATCGTACTCCGTTCCACAGACAGTTGCTACGAAATACAGTTCCCGTCCATTTTCCTTTGCTGTCTGTATTGCATCCTTGATTGCATCGGATAATGCCCCTGCCATATCCGGATGTGAGCCGTATCCTAGTACGCAGTCAAGAAGTATGACTCCTGTATTCTCATCAGTTGCATATTCTCCGATCTTTTTGATTCTAATTTCTGGATCGATCATCGGATGTGGTTTGCCTTGTGTGTAGATGTCATCACCGAGATCCATTACTTCGTATCCATTGACGCTGAGGATATATCCCTCTTTTTTAGTCAATTTTCCAAGCCCTAGGGCCTCAGTGATAAGCATTCCCGCTTCGGCAGCAAGTGTACCGCCGGAGTATAGTCCCTTTACGGTTTTATCTAGTGCCAGTGGAGTCTGTACCTCATAGTTTATTTCTTCCATATAATTAGGTTTAACAGGTCTGTTCTTTGCAAGGTCCAGCGCAATCATTGCCGTTTCTTCGAGAGTATGTGCCAAATATACATTACCCTCATGATGATCCGGCTTTTCGCCGAGGAATATGGCAACTACAGGTTTTGTAACACTATGCAGCAGCTCTACAATTTCATCCCTGACTTTTTTGGCCGGTGGTTTTGAAATGACTACAATTACATCAGTAGGGTCGTGATATTCAAGTCCCAATATCGCATCACGAACGGTTACCGCATTGACTTCTTCGCTCAAATCACGTCCGCCTGTGCCGATTGCATGTACAACGCCACCACCTAGCCTGTCGATAATGGTCGTAACTTCTTGTATGCCCGTTCCAGAAGCTCCAACGATACCGATGTTCCCAGGTCTTACAACATTTGTAAACGCGATGGGGATACTGGAAATAATTCCCGTTCCACAGTCAGGCCCCATCAATAATAGTCCCTTTTCATGCGCTTTCTGCTTAAGTCTCACTTCATCTTCTAATGAGATATTATCGGTGAAGGAAAATACATGCAGTCCTTGATCAAGAGCTTTTTCGATCTCGTCGGCTGCGTATTCTCCCGGTATTGAAAACAATGCTAAATTCGCATCAGGCATCTCTTCTAATGCAGCCTCTATACTGGTTACACTTAGGGCGTTATTATTCTTTCTTTTAACAGCCAGGTCATTTAAGAACTTATCCGTTTCACTAAGAACATTTTCAACAATCTTTTCATCCGCTGTCTCGACTACGATAATCATATCACTTGGAGCTGCACTTTCAGCTTCTGCTGTAAGAAGTCCACTATTTTTAAGGATGTCCTTATTTGCGTCAGTACCCATCATTATTGAGCACTTTGTTATACCAGCAAGAGTATTAATTGAATTAGTGAGCAACATAAGATTGATCGAATCTTGATAACTATTTTTCTTAATTACCGTATATAGCATTTCCAAATCTCCTTTATTGTGTTAATATTTCGTTAAATCAATTATCGCCATTATATCACTATTTTTTTGCATTATCATTGGCATAAAATCATAAAAATCATGGTTTTTTTATACTCAAAGGATAAAGGAGTAGTAATTTGAACATCAAAGACATACTAAAAATGCCATCCCTTTATGGGACAAAATTAATAGCCGGCAAAAATGGAATCTTAAATGAAATACATGGTGTCAACGTACTTGAGGCAACTGATATAGCAAATTGGGGGCGTTCTGGAGAGGTTATCCTTACCAGTTTTTTTGCTCTGCAAAATTTGAGCGATAGTGAATTGGACGTATTTTTTGAAAAACTCCATAACATAGGCATTAGTGCGGTTATAATTAAGATCGATAGGCTTGTTACCCAGATACCAAATAAAATAATCGAGCTTTGCGACAACTATTTAATCCCGTTAATCCAGATTAGTAAGGATGTAAAATATGAATCCATCATTCTCGAGATATTAGGGCCAATAATAAATAAAAATATGAACCTGCTAAATAAGTATTACGAAGTACATAGCGAGCTAACCAGCCTTGCGATGAAAATGCCGTCAATGGACAATATACTATGTGAATTTAAAAAAATGATACTTCGTGATGTAAGCCTTATTAATTCTGCAAAGGGAACTGAAATCAGCACAAACCCTGAACTTTGCGACGTGACAGTAATAGATACAAGTGAAGTTTCAACTGAGAAGTACGTGCATTTCAAGTATGAGCGTAAAACTGTAGTCTATAATGGCACTAATCCAAAGATAGCCGGCAAACAGATTAGAGTCCGTATACCCCATCTCGTATATGATGACTACGAACTGGTTATCCACGAACTGCCGGATCAAATTAGTTCAGAAGATTTCATGGTAATAGAAAACGCAGTAAAATTTTTACAGATGGAACTATTAAAAAACTATATAATCTCGCAAAATCTATTTCAACAAAAAAACAACATCATAGGCGACTTATTAAATGACAGACTCTACGCGGAAAAAGACATAGATGAGGTACTGGAATCCCTTAATATAAATAGACATAAGCACTACCAAGTGATTCTCATAAAGCTGTATCAACGAGACGAAAAAAGAAATGTGGGCAAAAATCTCATGCCCCAAACTCTAAGGCAGATTAGAATCAAATTTAAATCCAGTTTCAAAGATATAATTTTCTTGGAAAAATTGGATATAGTGGTGTTTATACTTAATTTTAGCGATAATCAAAATAGCATTAATGCGGACTCTATTGAAAAAATAATGAATCCGCTAGTTGAAAATGACCTGTTTAAAGAGTTCTATTACTATGTAAGTATTAGCTCGAAAGTAGAAAAATTGGGTATTCCCAAAGCAAACAGAGAAGTTTTGGACACGTTAAAAGTACTAATGTTATTCTACAATTCGAATAAAATATTGCCCTATGAAGAGCTAGGCATTTACAAACTATTCTTAGACTCAAACAGCCTGGACGATCTTAAAAAGTTCATATCTCCCAGAATAGCTAGTTTCAGACACGAGTATCCACTACTATTCGAGACTCTAAAAACCTTTCTGGACACAAATCAGAACTATATCCTCACCTCTGAAAAGCTGTTTCTTCACCCAAAGACTGTGAGGTATAGAATTGACAAGATAAAAAATCTGCTGGACATAGATTTTATGAACCCGGAGGAACTACTTCAAATTCAAATAGCCTCAAGGCTGTTTAAACTGATTGACGGGGGAAAAATTAATGAATAAACCGGAAATTTTCAGCTTTGTGACAGAAGAAAATATCAAATTGAATGTGAATTTGTATAAGGCAAAAAATAATAGAAAAAACATAACGATACTATATTTTCATGGCGGCGGACTGCTTTATGGAGTGAGAGACGACCTGCCGGAAATTTATATAAATAATTTTTTAAACGCAGGGTATGATTTTTTGGCGCTAGATTATCCATTAGCGCCGGAATCAAAACTGGACATGATTTTAAAATCAGTCTTCGAAATGCTTTTCTTCTATTTGAAAAATCTGGACAAGGTATTTGAATTAAAAAATAATAAATACGTGCTATTTGGGAGGTCGGCAGGAGCCTATCTCTCTTTTATGATGTGTGATATGTTAATTAAAAATGAAGCCTTAATGCCAATGGCAATCATAAGCCTGTATGGATATGCGAGGCTTGACGAAGTTCAATTTAACACACCAAACAAATATTATAACAAGTTAGCCAGCGTACCGGATGAAAGCATAGAAAAAATTATCTCGGATAGCCCGGTGACATATGGCCCAATGAATTTGAGATTTTCCCTCTATATAAAGGCTAGACAGGAAGGAATGTGGATAAAGCACCTCTGTGGAAAAGAAGATCCAAAAAAATACTCATTAGATGACGAAAAACTTAAAGCTTTCCCGCCGACAATATTGGCAGCGGCAACCCTAGACCCAGATGTGCCATATAGAATGACAAAGACACTACGTAAGCTAATCCCAAACTCACACCTTATAACAATCTACAGAGAAGTCCACGACTTCGATAGAGATGTAAACGATGAGTCAGGAAGATTGACATATGAAGAAATAATAAAATGGCTGGAAGATAGAATATGATTTCTATTGCAGAACTTTTAAAAAACCCGCCCTTCTCTCAAATGACCGTTTTGAACCGGGCCGCCGATTTGTCTCGTAAGGTGGACAGCGCCGATATTTCGGAAACGCCGGACATTACATTTTTTATCAAACCCCATACCTTGCTGATTACAACCGGCATGGCCTTTAAAGAGGATTCGGCCGGCTTCTGCCGGATGATTGAGGAATTAAACTGTCTCCCCATTGCTGGAATCTGCGTGAAGCTGGGCCGGTTTATCGACGAACTGGATCCCTCTATTCTCGAAACCGCCGATAAGCTTCATTTTCCCCTGCTTCAGATTCCTGCTTCCTGGACGCTGGGAATAACCTGCCATCAACTCCTCTCCTACCTCTGGAATGTAGAAAATCAACAGCTTCTAAACGCTCTGAAAATTCAACGGGAGTATTCCCAAATGCTGATAAAAGACACTCCTATTTCTGCTCTCCTTGCCCATCTGAGCCGGACAGTCCGGCAAGTGGTGTTTTTGACCGACCCCTTTTGGGAAATAATAGACACCTCCCTTCCTATGGGTAAGGAAACGATGGGGATGAATCAGACAATAGCCGCCATAAAAGAAAGCGGAAAATTTAGAAACTCTCCTTCCGAGTCTGTCCCCTCTTCCCTGTATGTTCAGGCTTCCCGCCCGTTTACCGCATGGATCTTTCCCGTTTGGCCCGCTTCTGTCCATCCCCACCTGCTTATTGTGCTGGAAGAAGAAAAAATTCCTTATCCCTTCTCTTATCTTGTAATTGAACAGACTGCCGCTGCCACCGCTTTTTCCCTTTACAAAAATCAAAAACTCAAAGAATTACACAGGAGAATACGGGAGGATTTTTTACGGCGGCTGACCCACAGCACCAGCAATACCGACACCACAGCTTTTCTGGAGCAGGGCGCCGACCTTGGTTTGGTTTCCTCCGATTATTACAGATTCCTTATTGTGGGGATCGATGGCTTGCTGGAGGAGAACAATCCTGTGCGCTCAGATCTCTATTCCCTTGTGTATGACTGGATGGAGCGGCATGTAGCAATTTTCGGGGAAAATGCCATTTTATTTTCCTGCCAGAAAAGCGAAACAATAATGATACTCTTGCAAAATCCTGTGGAAAATCTGGAAAGTTCCCTTGCTTTCATCAGAGAGCAAATGACTGCATTTCTCTCTGTTTCCATTTCCTGTGCTGCGGGGAATCCGGTTACTTCTCTCCATTCTCTGCCATTCTCGCGCATTGAGGCGGAAGAAATTTACCATCAATGCAGAGTGGAGGGCAGGAAAGCTTTTTTCCGCACCTATTATTCTCAAGGCGTTTCGGAGCTTTTGCGCTTTGTCCCTCAGGAACATGCCCACCATTTCTGCACCTGCATTTTAAAATCTCTGGCTTACCCAGAGCAGGAAGCGCAGGTAATTCTCCGCCAGACGCTTCAGACCTACTTGGATTGTCAGGGCGATATTGCCGAAACGGCCCGAGTGCTCTATATCCACCGCAACACTGTAAAATACCGGATAGCAAGACTAAATGATTTATTAGACACGCCTCTCTCCAATCCAGATTTTTCTTTACAGCTGCGGCTTGCACTGCTGATTTCCAAATTATAGTGATAAGCAAAAGGATCTCAACATCAGTTGAGACCCTTTGCTTATTACTTTTCTTTTAATCTAATGTATCCGATGCAAAAGCGCTTTTCCCCTCATAGCGGTTGTAATGGATGTCATCACTGACAAGATAATCATAGATTTCCTTTACTATGGGAATTCCACTCTTTTCATATTCTTTCGCCTTCTTTTCTGAAGATTCACCTGGAACCAGTACCTTATCAAAACCCAAAGCCGGGCGGAGCTCATGAATCTCATCCACCATTTTACTCACGTTGTTTTTAAATGTATCAATAGATGTAAAATAATCGGGATTTATTACCAGATGAACCTGTCCCAATTCACGTCCAGCAGAAAGATCGGCGTACATGGAGCTTACATGCTTTCCAGATGGAATGCCGAGCAAAGAGCCGCACAAAATATCGACCATCATCATGAGGCCATAGCCCTTGGAACCTGCAATCGCCAGAAGGCCACCAACAGCAAATGGATCAGTGGTAGGATGTCCATTCTTGTCTACCGCCCATGTTTCAGGAATAGGCTTGTTTTTTGCTCTGGCATCCAAAACCTTTCCCCAAGCCCCTACTGTAGTAGCCATATCAAATACAATTGGAGAACGCCCTGCACAAGGAGCGGCAAAGCCGATAGGGTTTGTTCCAAAGTATGGATCTGCTGATCCATAAGGCACCACCATAGGGTCGGACTGGCACATGGACATGGCGATCATATTTTCGTCGGTAGCCATTCTGAGAAAATATGAAAGGGTGCCACAATGCCCCAACTCACGCATGCCGACAAAACCGATTCCAGTTTCCTTAGCAAGCTTTATTGCTTCAATCATACCATTTTTTGCTACAACCATTCCTACTGCGTTGTCCCCTTCGTAAATACCTGTGCTGGGTCCTGTTTTCCTAAAGGAGAAATTAGGCTTCGCATTGCTGCCTCCCTTGGATATCCGTTCCGAATAGTATTCCACACGCACAGCTCCATGGGAATGTACCCCTCTGCCATCTGCGTAGCTCAAGTGGTTGGCAACTTCCTGCGCATGATCCTCGGGCAAGCCAGCCTTCATCACCTTATTCTTAATCAACTGATGCAATTCTTCCTTGTTTACCAATACCATCTCCTGGCTACTCATAATAAATAACACCCCTTTTATTCTATTTCCATCTGATTTTTTCTAGATGCTTTACGTTTATTGTACTTTTCTTTTCCCTTATTTGCATCATCCATACAGGATAATTTGTCCTACTTGATTTGTCTGTTTTGAACAAATAAATTAAACTTCTCTAACACCTTACGTAGATGGCTTGAAAATTGCTCAATCCATAAAGGAACTTAGCATAATTAGTCGAATAGTGACTAAAACTCTAAATACAGAAAGTCGAGGTGCCTATGAAAATCCAAGATGTTTTACAACTGTTTCAAGAACAATCGATATCGCTAGTTGCAGGTGCCAATGGGCTGAACAACATAGTTGAGTCTGTAAATATAATGGATTCCCCCGACATTGAAAACTGGGCTAAGGCTGGAGATTTGATTTTAACAACCGCTTATACCGTTAAAGATAATCCTCTTTTGCAAGAGCAACTACTTAAGCAACTCAAGGCATGTCGTTGTGCTGGCCTTGGCATTAAAACCAAACGTTTTTTACCAGAAATCCCTCAGAAGATGCTTGATATAGCAAATTACTTAGACTTTCCAATATTAGAACTTCCCTTAAATTTATCTTTATCTGAAATTATGAATCCGATCATCAGTAATATCGTAAATCGCCAATCCGTACTATTGCAACGCTCTAATGAGATTTATAAATCAATGACAACTGTAGCTATGAGTGGAGACGGATTGCCTGCAATTATTAGCTGTTTAGGTAAAATCACACAATGCCCTGTTGCTTGCTATGACGTAAATGGCATGTTAATTAATCACTGGCTACCAGCTAATATCCCTGGACAGGATACAAATATCCTTGTAGCTCTAAACAAACTCTTGCTTTGCCCTCAACCCACTAGCAGCTTTTCAGACAAAAATTCCTACGTCCAATCAATTACAGTTCAAAATCACTCTTATCTGAAAATATCAGGTAAGATTTTATCTAGCAATGAAATTTTTGGATATATAACTATACTTCAAAGATCCAGCGCTTTCTCTGATATTAATTTAGTAGCGATAGAACATGCCTGCACAGTTGCTACTTTGGAATTTTTGAAACAAAAAGCCGTAACCGAAAGTCACAAGCTATACTCCCGAGACATCCTGGAATATCTACTATTCAGTGATCTTAACCAACCCAATTCTAGCGAAATTATTGATACTTCCAAGCTAACCCAAGCTAAAGTTTATAAATGCTTAATTATTGAACCCGATACTGCAGAAAATGAATACACCCTACCTATTCTCTCTGTCAGACTATATGAAATCGTTCAACAAATCATTGCTGCAAGATATTCATTGTCCTTAGTATCCGAGCGGGCAGGGAAAATTATTGTTTTATTAGCATCCATCAATAATTTTAATCAAGAAAATGAAATGTATGAAAAACTACAACAATCTTTTGCCAACATTAATCCACTTAGAAAAGTATCCATTGGTATCGGTACTCCAGAACTAGACATTCGCGCTGTGCGCCAAAGTTTCCATAATGCATTAGCTTGCCTAAAACTTGGTCGTCTACTTAAAGGCCCTGGAAACACGACACATCCTTATGACATTGCAGGCTATTCCATCCTCCTTGCTGACAAGGAGACAACACATATTCTCACCCAACTTTATAATCCTATGATTGATAAACTAGAAAAATCTGACCAAAACCAAGGCACAGAATTTCTTAAAACACTAGAAAAATATCTAGAATTTGATAAAAGCCTTGCTGCCACAGCTAAAGAACTCTATGTTCACCGAAATACCTTAGCAAATCGACTCGAACGAATTGCTGACATAAGTGGACTGGACCTAGAAAATAGAGAACAGCTTTTTTGCTTGAGACTAGCTCTTAGAAGAAGAAAAATTTTAAAAGAGTAATCATTTTTTCTTCCTATAACTAGAAAGACCACACTATTTCAGTGCCTCTATTTTCACAGTAAAAGCGACGGCAGCAGATCCGATAGCCGCAATAGCCAAAAAAGCAAATGCCATATCAAAAGATCCTTTATTCAAGTCAATCAGATGTCCCATAGCAAAAGGAGAGACAAGCCCTGCTATTTGCCCACCTAGATTAACCATTCCCGAACCCGCTCCCATAATATCCGCTGGAATTGAATCAACAACAAGCCCCCAAAATGCAGCATAAGCCAAAAACATAAACAACGCGGCAACACTTTGATAAACAATCACCATATTCGGTGCAGCGACACTAAAAGTCATATATATAAAAAAGGCTGCCATCAACGAGCTTGGTATAAATAACCATTTTCTTTTTCCCTTAAAATAGTCTGATAAGTAACCGCCGATCAGCATTCCTATTGTTCCAATGAAAAAAGGAAGCGACCCATAAAAGCCTGTCTTAAGTAATGAAAACCCCCGTACTTCCATCAAATAAGAAGGTAGCCATGATATAAATCCCCAAAACGTAATATCAAATAAAAACCAAATTAATAGCATTTGCCACAAAACTGGTTTTTGCAAAAACTCTTTAAATGTTATTTTCTGATAGCTAATATTCGAGTTAGAAACATCCGGAGATACTAAATTTAGCTCAGATAATTCTTCCGGTGTAATATGAGGGTGCTCAGCAGGGTTGTCCTTAACGTAAAACCAGATTGCCAATCCAATTACTAAACCAGGTATACCCAAAGTAATAAAAACCGTATTCCAGCCAAAGGCAGCAATGATTCCAGCCGCAACTAACGAAGCAACTGCCGGTCCTAATGCATTGACAGAACCTTGAATGGCCGTTGCGGTTGCTCTTTCCTTCGGCGGAAAATACATTGCTATTGTTTTGAAAGACGATCCTGGAAAACAACCTTCACCTATACCAAAAACAAATCGGCATATCAACATCAACGGATAAGAAAGAACCATACCCGTGAGACTTGTAAAAACGGACCACCATACTATAGCAAAAGCCATTACCCTTCTCGGACCAAATTTATCAGCTAACATCCCGCCAGGTATTTGAAATATTGCATAGCCTGCAAAAAAAGTGCTAAGGATCATTCCTTGCGATGCAGCATTCAGCTGGAATTCTCTTCCAATAAATGGTAAGGCAATGCTAACTACCATTCTATCTAAAAAAGAAAATAACCATCCAACCCAAAGTATACTCAAAACGGTATAACGTGCCTTCCAATGAAATCCCCGGCTGACCCTGGCCGAATTTTTAAACATAGTACGCCCCCCAATTTTTAGTATGAAATTATTTTCATACTAAAATTCATAATATTTCGACTAAATCACTTAAAATAAAAAAGCGACCCACCATCCATTGATTTTTCTAATTACAATGCCATCATCACATAATGTTACGTCCCATACCTTCAACCCTTGCATTTTTGCGACATCACTGTTAACATTCCATTATTTTATTTAAAGTATATATTGATAAGCATTTCTTCGTCTAGAGCATATTCTTTTAAATATCAAGTTACAAATGTGCATATTGCCCAATCATTTTTCTTCTTGTTTACAGGACTTATACAGTTGATGTTAGATAATACCAATACATAGCCCTAATGGACTTTTTAGCAGAATAGCAATACAGCCAGTTTCTTTCCATAAATCATTTCCCTTCATCACAAAATATAATAAAGTGGACTATATCCTTACACTATAAGGATATAGTCCACTTTTAGCCATTAAAGATGATATCGTTCTCCACACCACAAATAACAGTGCAAAATTAACTATTTAACAAGCTCTACGGGTACGCGAAATAAGTAAAGGAGTAATGCAAGACCACCAAACAAAATACATAAGGCCAGCAATGGCCTTTTTTGATGTAATTGAAATGTGGGAAACATAATCATGTAAAATAGGAAGGACCAAACTAACGACCACCCATTTAAATGGATAAAATTACCTGTTTTAATAGCAAACCATTCCAAGAAAGTGTATAGACTCGCCCAAAACAATATGTACAGGCACTGGGTAACTAGCGCTTTAGGATAATTCGATAAAAAAAGGATGACCCCACAAGAATACATGACAATAACGACAAATAACTCGTGAAACAAGTGCGGCAGGCCTGGTATGAAATATAGCCATAAAGGTTGCTGATAAAACAGAGAGAAAGCTAAGATATCGCCAAACCCATAGAACAGAATCGTTGGATAGTAGCGTTGCCAATTTCGCCAGTCCCCCCATTTATAGGTAGCGACTATATATAGGATTGCAAAAATTAAATTCATTAGCATTTCTTTCACCCATAGTTATTATTACTTTTTGAGGGTATACTATCCACGGCAAACATTCCTAGTTAGTACATTGGGAAATGACCTGCAATCGAGTAAGATAGGTTCATCGACATAGAATATTAGATTTATTCGTAAAAAAAGAGTCCTGCCAATTTTCCACCAGAAAAATTTGGCAGGACTCTTTCTCATTAAAAATGGTAAGGTTCTGTGTATCAGCTATAATGATGAAATTCTGCTCTATAAACTATCCCGAATAGGCCGTTTTAATGCTTTGCGGAAACTCAAATACATTATGAGGATCATATTCTCTTTTTATATTTCTTAAATCTCGTAAATGTCCTCCATAGTAGGCGCACTCATAATGTGGCAGATTATTATAAGGAAAGTTTACATATGAACCCGCAGATATAGTATAAATATACTGAAAGCCTTCTGCTACCCATTCTTTGTGAGCCGGTGCTGTTGCTTCAATATCCCAGCTAGACGAAATTCCCATTATATAATCAGCCTGCCTGTAAAAGAAAGCAGTACAATCTGTTTTCACAGTCCTGACGGCTCCGCCTAATGAGTACAGTCCAATAAATGAATTGATCTCAGTAGGTGCGGTCTCAATAATGTTTATAACATTCTCCAATTCACAATGGGAAAGCTGTCTTTCAATAAATCTCCCAGTAGATTTAAAAGCTTCTCGCTTAGGATAGATTCCCCCTATTACCTTTACAGCTTCAATAAAGTCTACATACTCAATATTTTCAAAGGTTATTCCCGGTATATTTAAAAAAGGTTCCAAAATCCGCCTAGCCTCCTCGGGATATCCGTAAAAGAACCCAAAAAGCCGTGGGCCTGGCTTATATATTCTACCGAAGGCACTGATCCTTGGATCTAAATTCCTTAACCACTCTTGCCAAACTCGTAAAAATTCAAGCCTAGCGGATTTATTATCCCAACTTAACTGAATAAGAGTTATTTTATTTATCTTAGACAAATGGAATTTGTACGAGGTCACAACTCCGTAATTCCCGCCTCCTGCTCCCCTTAACGCCCAAAATAGTTTTTCATTACAGCAATTGTTTGCAGTTAACAGTTGTCCATTAGCATCTACCATTTTTGCTTCAATAAGACTATCAGCCGTGAGCCCCAAATATCGGGTAGATAGGCCTATACCACCTCCTAGTACCAACCCAGAAATCCCCACCGACATACATGTTCCACCAGGAAAAGTATATCCTGAATTATAGAGAGTTTTATATAAATGCATAAGTCGCGTTCCAGCTTGTACTTCAACAGTATCTTCCTCAGAATTGATCTTGATACCATTCATGAAAGAGGTATCTATCACCAGCTTCTCCGTACCAACCGAATAGCCCTCATAATTATGTCCTCCAGAACGAATCCGTACTTGTATCCCTTGTCTTTCTGACCATAATAAAGCATTAACTATATCCTGTATAGTAAGACAATAACAAATAGCTAAAGGATATTTGTTTATCGCCTCATTGAATTCTTGTCTTGCCCAATTATACGCAGCATCACAAGGGAATATCACCTTTCCTGTTAGCTCTTGGCAATTCAATGTACTCACCCTTTCTTACATCTCTTTAGATTATTTTATGTAAATTGCCCTGATTTTGTCACAGGAGTATAACTATACACGAAACAGATGCTTTGTTTTTCACTCCCTCTATCTATGCATTCTCATAGTAATAAAATCAACCGTTTAAAACGAATCGTTTTAAACGGTATCCTTAGCAACCTTATTTGAATGAGAAGAAGAATAGTTACAATTTCCGTCCCTTGAATGCAAATCCTATGTATGAAGATCCGTAAACTTCAAATACTAAACAGCAGATATTCTTGTACAAAGGTGGCTCTATTATGGCAAAAAAAATGAAAACAATGGATGGCAATCAGGCGGCTGCTGAGGCCTCTTACGCCCTTACCGAGGTTGCAATCATTTTCCCGATTACACCCTCATCGCCAATGGCCGAAGGAGTTGATGAAGCATCAGCTCACGGTAAAAAAAACTTGTTTGACCAACCTGTAAAAGTTGTAGAGATGCAATCAGAGGCGGGTGCTTCCGGAGCAGTTCACGGTTCACTTCAGGCAGGAGCTCTTACAACAACGTATACTGCTTCCCAAGGGTTACTCTTAATGATTCCTGAGATGTATAAAATGGCAGGTAATCTGGTACCGGCAGTTTTTCATGTAACCGCCCGTGCCCTAGCATCCCATGCCTTGTCAATTTTCGGTGATCACCAGGATATTAACGCCTGCCGTCAAACTGGTTTTACCTTACTTTGCTCTAACGATGTCCAAGAAGCTATGGATCTTGGCTATATTGCCCATCTTTCCGCAATTAAGTCTAGGGTACCATTCTTACATTTCTTTGACGGATTTAGAACATCTCATGAAATCCAGAAAATTGAAGTAACACCCGCTGACGCAATTGCGAAACTTGTCGATCATAAAGCAATTGAAGAATTTAGAAACCGGGCCCTGAATCCCGAACACCCTGTATTAAGGGGCACTGCTGAAAACCCTGATATTTATTTCCAAAATCGTGAGGCTTCTAATCCTTTTATCGAAGCGATTCCTGATATTGTGGAAAACTACTTCCAAGAATTTAAGAAAATTACTGGGCGTGAATACCACCCCTTCGAGTACTACGGGCATCCTGAAGCCGAGAACATAATCGTGGCCATGGGCTCAGTTTGCAACACAACGGAAGAAACGATCGATTACCTGCAGTCAAAAGGCGAAAAGGTTGGACTTCTCAAAGTTCACTTATACCGCCCGTTTTCGAGGAAATATTTCTTTGCGGTTTTGCCTAAATCGGTGAAGAAGATTGCTGTCTTGGACCGCACCAAAGAGCCTGGAGCAACTGGTGAACCGCTCTATCTTGATGTACTGCAGATGTTTAATCATGAGTCCGTAAAACCGGTGATCGTTGGCGGGAGATACGGCCTTGGATCGAAAGATACCACACCCAGCCACATCCTCGCTGTGTATGAGAATCTGAAACAAAACCAGCCTAAAGATCACTTCACAGTTGGAATTGTTGACGATGTCACCCACACCTCACTGCCGATAAAAGAGGCGGTAGATACTACGCCAGAAGGCACGATTAGCTGCAAATTCTGGGGACTTGGCTCTGACGGGACTGTCGGTGCTAATAAAACTGCGATTAAAATCATCGGTGACCATACCGACCTTTATGCGCAAGGATACTTTGAATACGACAGTAAAAAATCCGGCGGTACAACAATATCCCATTTGCGCTTTGGCAAAAAACCGATCAAATCCTCCTATTTAGTATCCGATGCCGACTATATTGCCTGCCATAACCGATCATTCCTTCATCATTACGACCTGCTTAAAGGGCTTAAGAAGAATGGTAACTTTGTCCTTAACTGCCCTTGGACGCCAGAAGAACTGGATGAACATCTACCAGCCCTCTTCAAACGCTATATCGCGAAAAACAATATCAACTTCTATACCATAGATGCCATATCCATTGCCGAAAAAATTGGACTCGGCGGCCGCATTAATATGATCATGCAGGCAGCTTTCTTTAAATTAGCGAACGTCATACCCGTCGAAGACGCCATCAAGTACCTAAAGGATTCCATCGAAAAAATGTACGGCAAAAAGGGCGCTAATATTGTTGAGATGAACCAAAAGGCTGTCGACCGCGGCGTTGATGGATTTCATCAGGTTAAAATTCCTGCCTCTTGGGCTGATGCCAAAGATGAAGATTTGTCCGTAAAAGACGAACCTGATTTTGTTAAAAACATTCAGCGTCCCATGGCCAGACACGACGGGGACGACCTCCCAGTCAGCGCCTTTGTCGGAATGGAGGACGGGACACACCCCCTTGGTACAACAAAATACGAAAAAAGAGGAATTGCCGTTTATCTTCCTGAATGGCAAATTGATAAATGTATTCAATGTAATCAATGTGCCTATGTATGCCCCCATGCGACCATTCGAGCTTTCCTCTTAAATGATGAAGAACAAGGAAAAGCTCCTGATACGTTTAAGACCACGGAACCAAGAAACAAGAAACTCCAAGGATATCATTACCGTATTCAGGTTGCTCCCCTTGATTGTACCGGATGCGGTAACTGTGCCGATATCTGTCCGGCACCGGGAAAAGCGCTTGTTATGAAGCCGGCCGACCATGAAATTGAGATGGAATCGGAAAACTGGGAATTTGCTATGAAGGTAACGGAAAAATCGGATGTAATGGATAAAAATACACTCTTTGGCAGCCAGCTTGCCAAACCTCTCCTTGAATTTAACGGAGCTTGCCCCGGCTGCGGTGAGACTCCCTATATCAGACTCCTCACACAATTATATGGTGACCGCATGCTGATTGCCAATGCTACAGGCTGTTCTTCGATCTGGGGCGGCAGTTCTCCCTCCATTCCTTATACAACGAATGCTGACGGAAAAGGACCGGCCTGGATGAACCCTCTCTTCGAAGATAACGCCGAATTTGGCTACGGCATGTATCTTGGTTCAAAACAAATTCGTGAAAAACTTGCCGATCTCATGTACCAGGGATTAAAGAGTTCGATCAGCGAAAACTTGAAGCAGTCCTTCCAAGAATGGCTTGACAATATGGACGATGGTGCAGGGTCTAAGAAAGCCGCGGCCCGCGTACTTGAAGAGCTGCAAAAGGAGACTGTCTCCAGCAATCCGATTCTGTCCGAAATTATGGCCCGCAAGGATTATCTCGTGAAACCTTCGGTTTGGATTCTCGGCGGGGATGGCTTTGCTTATGATATTGGTTATAACGGATTGGACCATGTCATCGCCAGCGGAGATGATGTAAACATTTTCATTATGGATACAGAGGTTTATTCTAACACAGGCGGCCAAGCCTCAAAGGCTACACCGACAGCAGCCATTGCAAAATTCGCAGCCGCCGGGAAGAAAATTCGCAAAAAAGATCTCGGGCTTATGGCTACAACATACGGCTATGTTTATGTCGCCCAAATCGCCATGGGGGCCAATATGAATCAAACCCTTAAAGCAATTACCGAAGCGGAAAGCTACAAAGGGCCATCCCTCATTATTGCCTATGCTTCTTGCGTAAACCATGGGATTAAAACTGGTATGGGCACAAGTATTTATGAGATGAAAAAAGCCGTTGAAGCGGGATATTGGCATCTCTGGCGTCACGATCCCCGTCTTAAAGATCAAGGTAAGAATCCTTTCGTACTCGATTCCAAAGAACCGACAGCCTCCTTCCAAGATTTCTTAAAGGGCGAAATTCGTTACTCCTCACTCAAGACGACCTTCCCGGAAATTGCGGATGGGATGTTTGCAGCTGCAGAAAAACATGCCCAGGAAAAATATCGTACCCTAAAGCGTATCGCAGAAATGCAGTATTAAGAAAAGACTTGGCTTACGCCAAGTCCTCGGACGCAGGCAGAAGCCTTAGTCGTTCTTACTTGGAATCAAGAAAGTGTTATACTTTCTGGTTCCGTAAAAAATCAGGGTGTCTCAATATTTGAGACACCCTGATTTTTACTTTAAAAAGTTACGACAAGGAGTTTGTATTTACCCATTCCCTAGCCTCAATCACGGACTCTTCACTGGGAATCGGAACATTTGACTCAGGCTTCGTACTTTCGATATGCCCACGCCAAGCCGCGGTTTCATGCCGCTCGATGGGATTTGCTAGAAACTTTTCTTTTGAACGATTTTCAGTCATATAAATACCTCCTTTAGTCCTTATCTTAGTATTTTCCAAGTTTGAAATTTTATTAGGGAGGTATCAATTTATCTAGTTTTTTCCGGAAAATGATAAAAAACCAACTAGCTAGTTAGAATCCTACATATTTTCCGTAATCGTTAAATATTAGATACTTTGCAATCGCATCTTCTTCTACTTCAGGAAGACGTGATTTGACTTCATAAAAACGATTGTCTATTCTATCGTCATTAGTTGTAGAAACTTCAAATAACGCAATATCACCTGTACCAGGAACACCTTGCCATTGATGATATTGACCTGTGCCTAAAGTGATACTTTGACCTGGTTTAAGAAAAATATTTTCACCCGCTTTTATTTTTTCGACTTTTCCATCAATAGTAACTTCTACATCGCTATCATCAAAATCTTCATTCACATTTGAATTATATAGAGTAATTTTTAATGTACCGCCACCTCGGTTAATGATATCCTCCATTTTGTGCCAATGAAAATGAAAAGGTAAGATTTGTCCGTCACGAACAAATAATAACTTCTCACAATACGGTTTTGGATACTTATTTTTATTATTAAAATTACCATTTCTAAATGTAAATATTGTTAATCCAGTATGGTTAAAATTATTTCTGCCAAAATCAGTAACATCCCATCCTAACATATTATCAACTATTTCACGCTGATCTTCTTTTATGCCTTTCCAATCATCGAGAGTATAATAAGCAAATGGAGGCAGCGGAATTTTAGATTTTTCAGTTGCTTTAATGGTATATTCAATAATATTGTTTATTTCTGATCGTTTCATATATATCCCCTTCCTTAATCACATACCATTTATCTCATAATATTTTCGTATTATTCATGCTGATTATCCTATTCTTTTACTATTTTTTTCTCCTATCTGTGTAAACTGATGCTCATGTACATAGGGTACGAATAAGCAGATTGATAAAAACCTTCCTACGCGTACCCAATGATCACATGATCTTTATACTCACATTTAGCCGGAAATTTTAAGACTGGCTAAATCTAACTCTTTTTCCTCTTCATCACTTTCTATTGCTTCTGAAGGCTTCCTTTTTAAAAACTGAATCAGAATAGCAAAGACACTTGATCCAATCAATAAACTTAATAACCACAATCCCGGATTCCGAATTCCAGGAAGTGCAAAGAAGCCACCTGCCGGAACTACGGAGGCACAATCCCAATACATAGTTAATGCTCCATCAACGGCAGCACCAATGGCCGTACAGATCGTAATACGCACTAAATCATTAAGAATAATAGGATATGATCCTTCTGTAATCTGACAACATCCCATTAAAAATGCTGATTTTAAAGCATCTATTTCTTGTTGAGAATATAAATCTCGATTGAGTAGCTTGCTTAAAAAATAACCTATTGTCAAACCAAAAGGTGCAATCATGGAAGCCGATATCAATGTAGAAATAGGTGCACCAATTCCCTGCGTCATAAGCGCAAGCACAAAGACAAATACAACTTTATTGATTGGTCCACCGTAATCAATAGCAGAAAGTATCCCCAAAATCGCGCCAAGAACGATAACGGAACTGCCCCCCTGAAAACTCGTCAGAAGCGTCGTAATACCATTTGCCAATGCAATAATAGGAATACCAACAAGATACTCCATAAATAAACCAACAATAATAGTAGTTAAAAGGGGCAATATCATTTGTGGCACTAAACCTTCAGCAAAGCTAGGCATTTTAATTACTTTTTTTAGCCAGTTAACGACCCAGCCACCTAAGTAACCACCTAATAAGCCACCTAGAAATCCAAAACCATTGGCTTTAGAAAGTAACCCTAGCAAAAATCCTGGTGCAATACCTGGGCGATCAGCAATCGAATAGGCAATAAAAGTAGAAATAAATACAGGCAAAATTCCTAATCCATCTCCTCCTAATGTTGTTAACGCATCGGGAATAGAAAATCCTTCTTTATAATTTTGTATTGTATGTCCGCCGAAGATATTCCCAATTACCATTAACATACCTGCTGCACATACATAAGGTATCATATAGGATATCCCCGTCATAGCATGTTTTCTTAACTGTAAACCATTCATAAGATCTATCCCTTCCTTCTATTGTATTTGCTTAATTTTGTATAATTTCTTCCATTTTTTTAATCAAACCATTAGCAGAGTGTACAACTACTTCTGTAGGAACTTCTATAATTTTTTTCCCAGAAAATCGTTCCTTTTCTTTAATATTTATATCTATAGCAAGAATTACAATATCCGCTTCTTTAATTTGTTCTGGCGTTAATTCATGTTCTGTACCAATTGTCCCTTGGGTTTCCATATGAATTTTATGACCCGCTTTACCTGCTGCTTTAATCAACTTTTCCCTTGCAATGTATGTATGGGCAATTCCTGCTACACAAGCTGCTACGCCAACAATTTTCATTTTATTCCCTCTTTTCTTTATGGAAATATTTTTTAAACCCATTACCTAATTTTCACAATATAATTAATTGAATATTCTTTATTTTTTAGTTTTATTTTGTCTACTGTTATTTAATTCCCTATTTATAAGTGCCTTTATGTTTAGTTTATTGATCAATATTTTCTTGAATATTATTTAAAATATTTTACTTTATCTATATCATTAAACAATTCCATCTTTTCTTCTATTGTGTCACGACAGGCACGAATGCAAGACGGGTAAATAACATTAGGCTCTCGTTCCAAACCGGTTTCATCTAAATATTTTTTCACTGCAGTCATAAAGCTCATTTTGATATCACTGGAAATATTTATTTTAGCAATACCTAGTTTGACAGAATTAGCAATTTCTTTATCAGGATTACTAGAACCACCATGTAACACTAAGGGAACATCCACTTTATTCCTTATCTTAGTAATAAGGTCTAATTTTAATTTAGGAGTAAATCCTTTTGGATAGATGCCATGAGCTGTCCCAATTGCAACAGCTAAAGAATCTACCCCTGTTTTTTCAACAAATTCTTTTGCATCATCTGGATTAGTATAAATAATTTCAGTCGTACCTTTTTCGATCGAATTTCCAGTTTGACCAATAGTACCTAGTTCACCTTCTACAGAAACTCCACAGGCACGAGCTGCTTCTACTACTTTTTTTGTTAAAGCAACATTTTCGTCAAAAGATAAATGTGACCCATCAATCATAACGGAAGTAAAGCCCAGTTGAATGGCATGCATGCATTCTTCATACGATGCTCCATGATCTAAATGTAAAACCATAGGAATTTTGCTGTGATTTGCTTCATAAATAACACTTGCAATAAAACTATTACGTAAAAAGCGCAACTCGTCTGGATGGATTGCCATAATAACGGGGGCTTGTTTTTCCTCTGCGCTTTCCATCATCGCCGTCAGCAGCTGTCCCGTTCCTGCATTAAAAGCCGGAACGGCAAATTGATGATGCTGTGCTACTTTAAGCATTTCCTTCATGTTGATTAACATAATGACCAACTCCCTTTTTAATTAGTAATGATAAACCACTTGTTAATTATTTAATAATCTATAATATTTATTTATAGATTATTATTCTATCTGCTGTGATAACAATTGAATCACTTCCTTTTTATTTTGAGTCGTTAATAATTTTTGCAATGTTTCATCATCTGCTAAAGCAGTTGCTACTTGAGATAATAATTTCAAGTGCACTGTTGTTTTATCTACATTTCTCACCGCAAATAAAATAACAAAATGCACGGGTAAATCATCCGGTGTCTCCCATTTTAAACTGTTCTTTGTTCTGCCAACAGCAATAGATGTTAAGCATACGGCATCTGATTTACCATGAGGAATTGCTATATGCCCACCAATGCCGGTTTTCCCCTCAGCTTCACGCAAGTAAACATCTTTAATAAAAGCTTCCTCTTGGATTACTTTTCCCTCTTTATAAAGCCTACTGGTAAGTTCTCGAATAACCTCATCTTTCGTCGTCGCTTTCATATCCAAGTCAATCAAATTCTCATTTAAAATATGATCAATTTGCATTTCATTATCCTCCTCTATAATTTTTAATAATTTAAACATTTGAATTAGAAACTATCATTAAATTGCAGTCACTATATTTTTCACTTTTAAAATATCAAGCTTATTAAATAAAGCACTTACTAAAACCGTTGGTATATCTTTTTGTAAGTTAAGATGAATTGTCGTTAATACTAAATCTATTTTTTCATTTTCTAAAACTTGTGTAATATGATTTGCTGAAACAGTATTGACTATTTCCCACTCAGGAAATGCATTTTTGACCCTCGTTTTAAGTAAGTGTGATGTTCCTATGCCCGAAGAGCAAACAATCAATACTCGTTTTACTGAGGATTGTTTTTCTAAAGATGCTTGGAAATAAACTACGATATAACTAATTTCATCATCGCTTATATTTTGCCAAACAGGAAAATTTTTCTGATCATTAAAACTATTTTGCACAACATCAAACATTACTGAAAATTCTTTTTTAATTTCTTGTAAAAGTGGATTATATATGGAGATGTCATATTCTACTCTTTTCAATAAAGAACACATATGTAAAAACAAATTTTTTTGTAATGTAATATCGCTAATAAAATCTACTTTCATGCGTTGAGACACATTTTGAATTAATTCAAGCGTCATCACTTTTTCTTTAGAGTTATTAGCCGTTAGCCCTATAATGACATTTTCTTGTGCTTCTATCCCACATGAAATTAAATATTGGTAAATATAAAACACTTCAATTTCAGGTACTTTTAAACTAATATACTGATTAATTTTTTTAATAACATATTGGGCAACTTGAAATATTTGTTCATTTTTTATTTCAGTATCTTTCTCTTGTAAAACCTCATATTCTGCTTTGAAACTATTATTGCGTAATCGTTTAATCAAAATAACCAGATGGGTAAAAATATTTATATAGTAAGGGTCTTTGATATTAGCATATAGCATATTTTCAACATCTTTTAATAAGTGCCGAATAAACTCAAAATCATCTTGAGAAAATTCTTCAAACATATAACGATAACTCTCTCGATCTAAATAAGGATTTTCTTGAAATGACACTGGCATATATTCTAGAATATACATCAGCATTTTGCGTATATCTTTTTCTTTCCCATTTACATAAGTTCCCTTATGAGAGCGAATCATCGTTAATTTATATATCTCAAGTTGTTTCTCAATACTCCTTAAATCATTAACAATAGAAGCATTACTCACATAATAATATTCAGATAAACTCTTTATCGATGTTTCTTGAGGTGATTGAAGCAATAACAGTATTAATAAGTGTTTTCTACGCTCAGTAGCACTCATTCCTAAAAAAAAGGTCTGCCGATATTCAATATTATGATGATTAATTATATGTAAAGAAGATACATCAAGTTGCAGTCCTTTTCCTTGACTTTGTTTTATGAAATCATCGCTCCCCATTTTCTTCTTTATTGACGTGATGTCTCTATAAATTGTTTTTTGCGAGACATTTAAAAAATCAGCTAATCGATTCGCTGAAACATATCCATCTGATTGTGCTAAAAAAGTAACGATTTTTTCCTCACGTACTGTTAAGTTTTCCACCATCGTCACCTCTTTATCTTTGAAATTAATAATACTTCAATATGTTAAAGTGTGCATTTATAAAAATTATTCTGTTTGCCATGTTTCACTTCTGTATATTCTGGTTGTTAACACATTGTTATTTTAACAACAAAAATATTGTTTGAAAATACTAATTATTGTCCATAACTTATAGACATTCTTAAACTTTTCCTAATACCAATATATATTTATCATCGTTTATAAGAGGAGCAATATAGCAGAAGATACCCAACAACCAAAGAGTTTTGGCCATTGGGTATCTTTTACTTTTATATTGAATTCACTAATACTTTCACGGTAAAACTTTCGGCTTGTCAAAAAACGTTTGCAAACTATTTGTATCTGTATTAGTTGGCCTCATTAACTCCGCCTCAATAAACATTCTTTTCATTTCTATTTGTATTAATTGTGAATTCCCTGAAATATTTGCCGTGATTAGCCTTTGCAAACTATCCCCGCACACATAAGGCAACACTTCAGCAATAAAATATTTTTTAGCTGCTTCATTGTTTACCATACCTTGCTTATTCGGCGTAAACTTAGAAAAATCAATCAAGTTACTATCCATTACATATCACTCTCCATTTTATTGTTCCTTGGA